>PWQB01000471.1 GCA_003556955.1 Nostocaceae cyanobacterium CSSed10_463m | reverse complement strand
ACGGATTGTTATTGTTACCAAAACAATATGATTTTGTCCGGTTTTCCTCCCTTGTCTACTATCCTTCCTTGTCCACCTTGTCTTACCCTCACGAGAATGTAAAAAACCTACACCTGTCAGAGACCCTACACCCCACCCGCAGGGGGCTTGGTCAAATAGCTAAGAGTTTTATTGCTCTTTATTTTGAGAATAATTACCGACACTGACGATATTTAATATGATACACCAAACCACGGTGGGAGAGGTCGAAGGAGTCAACAGTCGCCATACCTTGACCACTTGCGATCATGGCCGCATTTACGCGCATATTTACACTGTCGCCACAGCGTGACCAAACATTAGCCACAGTTGCTAATTTATCTCGAACATTATAGTCAGTTTCACCTCTAAATGTCCTAGAAAAAACTGGCCCCCTCTGACCAGCAAAGAAGTACTCGGCTCTTAATCTGCCAGTTGTTTTGGGAGCAACATACCCCCGATAATCAACATCATAGAGGGAGATTTGAAAGCCTTGGGGTACTTTAATGGGAATGCTTAAGTTACAGCTTTTACGACTTTGTGAGGACTGATTCCCCAGAGCTATAAACTCATCAAAAAGAATACTTAGCTCTTGTCCATCGGGGCTGACACTCACAGCAGCAGTTCCACTAGGACAACCGTTTCCACCATATTCTGCACCTAAAATTTCAACTTTTTTGTTAGCAAGGGCAGGACTGACAGCAATTGTAGTCAGTGTAGCCGCAGCTAGAACAGCATTGACAAAGTTGAGAGATGTTTTCTTGAAGCTGGGATGGTTCATAACTTAATTGGATTATGTATTTTTACTAGTGTTATCTCCACATTGGAGACAAGGGATTCCGGAAATTGGAATAATTGAATTTATACCACAAAGCCAGATGTTCTTAGTAGTTTACAACCCTAAATAATTGAAAACCAACCTACACGCATATAGTAAATCTGCATTAAATGCCACATTTTTGCTAGTATTTGTTTGGTATAAAAACTTTTTATGAACAATATCTAGATGAAGTGGGAAAATAGGTATAAGGTTGATGATAAATAACTACATCGATCCACAACTACCCCAACGATAGTGCGAAGCGCCAGCCGCAGGCGATCGCATTCCAGTTTCGGTTAAGGTACTAATTGATCTGTGTCCATCTGTGGTCAATTAATTTTTGGTGTATCTCATAGAGGTGGGAATTCCTACTGTATTTTCACATTTGTTCACAAAAAGGTTATTTATGAACTGAGTTAGCGAAGATACGCCTGTATAATATTTGAATCTCAGTATTAAATTTAGAGTAGATAAGGAGAAGCTTTTCTGGAACTTATACCTGTGGACAAAAACCACCCACGGGCTTGGCTAAAACCGGAACTATAAAACACTCCAGTCTCATGAGTAGATGGGAGTAGGTTTTATCTAGCGGCTGCATCACTCATACTTAATTTGATTGTCCACAAAAATATCATAATGAGCGAGATGGAGCAGTATTATAGAATTTTAGAAATAGAACCTGGAGCAACACTTGAGGAAGTCAATCAAGCTTATAAAGACTTGGTTTTTATTTGGCATCCTGATCGCATTCCTCAAGATAATCACCGCTTACTGAAGAAAGCCCAAGACAAGCTCAAAGCTATTAATGAAGCTCGTGATAAATTGCGCTCTTTACATGGTAAGCAAAAAAATATTTATTCTTCTCCACCTTCTCAACCCAGAAAACCACCTCAAAGTACCTATAAACCACCTAATACTCACCCTGATTTAAGTGGTAAAGATTTCAGTGGTTCTAACTTAAGTAACAAAGATTTATCTGGCAGAAACTTGAGTTATGCTGACTTGAGTGGGGCGGATCTCAGTGACACTTTTATGCATAAAGTTATTCTCCGAGGGGCAAATTTATCCTCAGCAAATTTGTTTCGAGCTAACTTACTTTTAGCCGACATGAGAGAGGCTAACTTGCGCTCCACTAACTTGATTGGTGCGGACTTGAGTGGGGCTGACTTGCGCGGAGCCGACTTGACAGGAGCGCGGATTCGTTCAGGCGATCGCCTACTGGTAAAATTAATTGGTGCTAACTTAGCTGGGGCAATTATGCCTGATGGTGTCATTCATAGTTAACATCAGGACATAAAGGAGGTATTGTTAACTTAAAGACGCATCCTATTGACTCAAAAAATCCGCTTGATTTATGAACATTGCTATTATTGGTTGTGGTTACGTTGGCTGTGCAGTTGCTCAATTGTGGCAGCAAAAAATGACTTTTATGGTAACAGCTACCACAACTAGCCCTGAGCGTGTACCAACTTTACAAAAAGTAGCCCAAAAAGTTGTAGTCACCCAAGGAAATGACCGAGAACAACTAAAATCTGTCTTGCAAAATCAAGATATTGTTCTGTTAAGTATTGGCGCAAAAGGAGCAGATTTATATGAAAGTACTTATCTCCATACTGCCCAAACTCTAGTGGAAATTTTGCAGGATACTCCTAATGTTAAGCAGCTAATATATACGGGAAGTTATTCAGTTTATGGCGACCATAATGGTGCTTGGGTAGATGAAGCAACCCCAGCTACATCCAGCCATGATAATGGCAAAATTCTCAAAGCAACTGAAGATGTATTACTAGCAGCGTCTAGTGAAAAGCTTCGTGTTTGTATCTTAAGATTAGGGGGTATTTATGGCCCTAACAGAGAACTAATCAAAATATTTAGTAGAGTTCCTGGCACAACTCGTCCCGGTAATGGTGAAGATGTCGCTAATTGGATTCACCTAGATGATATTGTTGGGGCTATAGAGTTTGTGCGTTTAAATCATTTACGAGGTATTTACAATTTAGTAGATGATGCTGGTTTAACCAGTCGAGAGTTATTAGACAGCTTAATGGAAAAACACAATTTACCCAAAGTACAATGGGATCATACTGCCACAAGTCACCGTCCATATAATGCTAAAGTATCAAATCAAAAAATCAAAGCTGCTGGCTATAAATTAATTCATCCCTACATAATTTTTTAATCCTATGGTCAACACATTCAATATTAGAATATCTCCTACCCAGTTTTACACCTGGAAAAATTATCGTTGTGCATACGAACTACATCAACCGCCTAATTCCAACAGTGAGGGTTTACCTTTACTTTTAATACATCCCATTGGTGTAGGGTTATCACGGCAATTTTGGCAAAGATTTCGCACCCAATGGTATACAACAGGGCAGAAAAATACTATTTACAATCCTGACTTACTAGGATGTGGTGATAGTGATATGCCTCGTGTGGCTTATACTCCTAAAGATTGGGCAGAACAACTAGATTACTTTTTGCAAACAGTAGTTAAACAACCTGTTGTAATTGTCGTGCAAGGGGCTTTATTACCAGTTGCTATAGAGTTAGTACAGAAACAAGCAAATTTAATTGCTGGCATGATTTTAGCTGGGCCTCCTGCTTGGCCAGTGATTACGAAAAATTCATCAGCATTACAGCATAAAATAGCTTGGAATATTTTTAATTCCCCGCTTGGAAGTGCTTTTTATCGCTATGCGCGGACAGAAAAGTTTTTACGCTCTTTCTCAATTCGGCAACTTTTTGGTTCAGAAAATGCTGTAGATAAAGAGTGGTTAGATATGTTAGTTGCAGGGGCTGAAAATCCTGAAAGTCGCCATGCAGTATTTTCGTTTTTGGCTGGATTTTGGCGACAGGATTACAGTGGTTATCTTGCTTGTATTAACCAGCCGACATTGGTAGTTTTAGGAGAAGCAGCATCAAGTATTAGCAAAGAAGGTAAACAAGAAACACCAGACGAACGCATGGCTGATTATCTTGGTTGTTTACCTCAAGGTAGTGGAATTAAATTACCGGGACGCAACGTTTTACCTTATGAATCAACTGCGGAATTTGTAGAAGCGATCGCACCATTTATCGCCGGATTATCTAATTCTACTGAAAAACCCACACCTTAGCACTTTTTATACATTAGGGAGCATCCCTAATGATTTTTGTAAAGTATGTATTTTTAATATCATGTACACAACTGGCATATTATTTTAATCTCGAAAGTATTAAGATAACTTCGTTAGCAATTCTAAAATTCTTTTTGATGTTGGTGTTAACAAAGTCCGGCGATAAGCATCTGCGGCTTTTTTAATCGCTTCTGCTTGAGTTGGGTAAGGATGAATTACACCAGATAATCCATTTAAACCAATCTTATTCACAATTGCTGTAGTTATTTCACTAATTGTTTCTCCAGCATGACGGGAGACAATTGTTGCTCCTAAAATTTGGTCGGAACCTTTTTTATGGATAATTTTCACAAATCCATCTTCTTCACCATCTGTAATCGCTCGGTCTACACTACTAAAAGGAATTTTGATTGTATTGATATCAAAACCCTTTTCTTGAGCTTCGTTTTCGTACATTCCCACATGAGCAATTTCTGGGTCAGTATATGTTACCCAAGGCATCACTATACTACTAAGTTTGGATTTTCCCAAGCCAAAGGGAGAAAACAGAGTATTCTTAATGACAATTCTTGCTGCTGCATCAGCTGCGTGAGTAAATTTCCAGTTCATACAGATATCGCCGGCGGCATAAATTTTGGGGTTTGTTGTCTGGAGATAATCATTAACTTTCACCCCCTTTCTTTGGTCAAATTCCACCCCAACAGCTTCTAAATTTAAGCCTTCAACATTCGGTGCGCGTCCCGCACCAACTAAAATCTCATCAACAACAATTGACATTGGAGAACCATTACTGAGAAAGTTAATCAGCTTTCCTTCTGGGGTTTTTTCTACATTTTGGATTTGGCTATTCAAAACCAAATGTATATTTTCCTGGATAAAACGATTTTGGATAATTTCTGCGGCTTCGCTATCTTCTTTATTTAATATGTGAGCATCCTTATGAAACAGGGTAACTTGAGAACCCAAACGTTGGAAAGCTTGAGCTAATTCACAACCAATGGGACCACCACCAATTACTGCTAAACGTGGAGGGAGTTCTGTGAGGGAAAATACTGTTTCATTCGTGAGAAATCCAGATGCTTCTAATCCCTTAATAGCGGGTCGTACTGCTCTAGCACCAGTTGCAATCACAGCTTTTTTAAAGCGAAGTTTTTGTTCACCAACTTCAATGATATTATCACCTGCAAACCGACCACTCCCCAAGAAAATATCGACTCCCAGCTT
>PWQB01000161.1 GCA_003556955.1 Nostocaceae cyanobacterium CSSed10_463m | reverse complement strand
GAATTAGCCGGGTTTATTTTAGGAACCATCATCACCAAAGCATCATGGACTTACGGTTACATATTGTGGCTAGCTGTGAATCCCAAATTTCAGCGTCGAGGAGTAGCAGATCAATTAGTTGATAAAGCGATCGCGCGGATGATTGAAGATGGGGCGCGATTCATGCTAGTAGACACAGATCCCACCAACAATCCAGCCGTCAAATTTTTTAACCGCAAAGGATTTGGCAACATCCACCAACACATTTTCTTATCAATGAATTTAAGCAAACATGAACATTATGGCAGACTAATTGATTACGAACATCAAAAAGCCGAAAGAGCCGGTTACAGGCGAACCCGTCCAGCAATTCGCACCCGTAAACCTGAAGGAGTTGCTAACGAAATAATTCTCAATCCCCTAGTAAACGAAACTCAGATAAATGATCAATAAATATTAATAGAAAAATATAGTAAACAGCCTCTAAGTGAAATACGCCAATAGCGGGCAAGATGCCCGCTCCACAAGAGTTTTATAATTTTTGTCTGTACACCGTTTACCTAGAATTTGCTATAAAAATCAGCAACCATTCCTCAAAAGCTTCTCTCCTCGCTTGGCGCACTTGGCGACTTGGCGGTTCGATAATCCAAAACCAACCCCCTTCCTAATCTTTAATAAATTCCATGCAGTGGATTATAGCAACACCCGAAAAACCACCAGACTGGTTTATCCAAATAGTCAAACAGCATACACCAGCATCAAGCGGATTGTATGCAGCACAATTATTATGGCAAAGAGGAATTAAAAACAAACAACAATTAGCAGCCTTTACCGACCATAAAACGTATCAACCAGCCAGCCCCTTTGAATTTGGCGAAGAAATGCAGCTAGCTATAGAAAGACTGCAACAGGCACGAAATAACAATGATAAAATTGCCATTTGGGGAGACTTTGACGCTGATGGAATTACCGCCACTGCTGTTTTATGGGATGGTTTAGGACAATTTTTCAACCAAAATTCCCAGTTAACTTACTACATCCCCAATCGCCTTAAAGAATCCCACGGACTCAACTATCCAGGAATTGATAATTTAAAAAAACAAGGTTGTAAATTAATAGTAACTTGCGACACAGGTAGCACTAATATTAATGAAATTATTTACGCTCAACAGTTAGGTATAGATGTCATAGTTACAGACCACCATACATTACCTGAACAACGCCCACCAGTTACAGCAATTATCAACCCCCGCTATTTACCCAATGAACATCAGTTATTTCATCTTTCTGGGGTAGCGGTAGCTTTTAAATTAATTGAAGCTCTTTATTTAACCCTACCAAATATTCCCCAAAATCCCTTAGCAGATTTATATGATTTAGTTGCAGTGGGATTAATTGCCGATTTAGTGCAATTAAGTGGAGACTGTCGCTATTTAGCGCAATTAGGTATTCAAAGACTGCAAGCCGACTTTCAGCAGCCAGTCACAGCCAGACGACGGCCAGGGGTAGGGCGATTATTAGAATTATGCCAGAAAAATGGCGATCGCCCCACAGATATTTCCTTCGGTCTAGGGCCACGCATTAACGCCGTCAGTCGCATTCAAGGCGATGCTCGTTTTTGCGTAGAGTTATTAACTAGCCGGGATCTGAAACATTGTCATCAATTAGCCGAAGTCACAGAACTAGCAAACACTCGGCGCAAGTCTTTACAAAAAGATGTCCAAGCCCAAGTAACACAAAAACTTGCCCAACTAGACTTATCAACCACCAGCGTTATTGTCTTAGAAGATACCCAATGGCCTGCGGGAGTATTGGGTTTAGTCGCTGGACAAATAGCCCAGGAAACAGGCCGTCCCACTATTTTATTAAGTACAGAAGGAGTAGGAAAAGAAACAAATTCTTCCTCTTCCTCTTCTGACTCAGCACTCAGCACTCAGCACGGGCTAAACGCCCCGCTACCGCTAACAGCACTCTTATTAGCCCGTGGTTCTGCCCGTTCTGTCAATTCGGTGGATTTATACCAATTAGTCAAACAGCAAGAACATTTGTTACATAGCTTTGGCGGACATCCCTTTGCAGCCGGTTTGAGTTTATTAGTAGAAAATATCCCGTTATTTACAGAGGCGATTAATCAGCAGTTACGGCAATCTTTAGGGGGAACAAATCTCACGCCCACTGTGCAAGCAGATTTAACAGTAACTGTCGCTGATTTAGGCAAAGAGTTATTTTTAGAACTCAAACTTCTGGAACCTTGTGGGATGGGAAACCCTGTACCAAAACTGCTAATTCAAAACTGTTGGTTTGAAAATTCTTGGCATCGCAATCAGCAAGATTGGAAAGGGAAAAAGGTACAATATATTAAAACCGATTTTGATATTCGGGATGACTCTACTAAAAGCGCGTTTCCTGGTATTTGGTGGGGACACTACAAAGAAGAATTGCCTTTAGGTAGGTGTGACTGCATTGCCGAACTAGATTATAATACTTTCAAAAAGCGCTATGAAATTAGATTAATTGCTGTGCGTTCTGTGGAGAGTTCAGACGCGATAAATAGTGTTTCTAGTCAGATGATATTAGATTGGCGAAATCAAGATTATTCAGAACTTATACATGAGTATTCAGCATTTTTGATGGCTGATTGTCCTACACATTGGAACGATTTACGTGAATGCTTAAGGCGATGTCTTTATCATAATCAACAATTGGCGATCGCTTGGTCTAAACCCCAGCATCAACCACCCCAGGAAATTTGGCTAACTTTGGTTGGTATTGCTAAATATCTGAGTCGCACAAATCAATCAGTTACCCGCTTCCAACTGTTAGAAAAACTTGGTATTCGTGACCAAACTTTATTTTGGGGAATCGAAGCTTTAAAATCTTTGGGGTTCACTGTCACAAGACAAGACCGTGATTTGCAAATTAGTTGGAATCCCAACATGAACTCAGAAGGCGTTAACGATGCAGCTTTAGAAAGATTTTTAGCAGCCATCCGCGAAGAACAATTTCAACAGAATTATTTTGCCGATTTGCCTTTAGGGACTATTATGGCGATCGCTAATGGAATCATTTAGACGCGATGAATCGCGTCTCTACAAGGATGGGTATGGTGATTGCGGAATTAGGCTTCCTACACCTCCCTGGTGTTCGCACTGAAAACCTCGGTTTTGCCAATCTTGCATATTTACCTCAGCTAGTCTGGTGACATTTGAGCATTGTGGGTGTATAATCTGACTAAGTACTGCCCAGAATAGACTGCGTGTGACATCTAGCCCAGTTTTCCACCCAGATTCATAATTACCTGGAATGCCCACCTCTGAAATAATATCTGGCTCAACCCAAATGCCATGAGCGCCTAAAAGAATCTGTGCCATCCATTGCGCTCTGGGTAGGTGAGTGGGTGAAGTAATCAGTTTCACCTTATGTACTCCCCACCTTCGTAAAATGGGTATGCCATAGTAAAAATTGTCAAAAGTTGAATCGGCACAATTCTCTAACCAAACGTTTTGTAACTCTGCTGCTTCCCTCTGAAAAATTAGCTTTATGCAGGGAGGTTGGGAACCACTAGAAATTAAAACTGGAATTTGTGGATATTTTTGGGTTATTTGGGTAACATAAATTTCTCGGCGAATACTACCACCCAGGACAAAAAAGCCATCTACTGGCATAGACGATGCCCAAACTAGAGTTATAGTAGTAACAATTAGCCAACCACCAAATATCAAGCACAAACCACAAACTATTTTTTGTAGCCATTGCCACTGTTTTCGTGATTTACGCCAGGGGGAAATTGACGATTTTTTTGTAAACTTATGTCTCATGAGATATGTAATAAAAGCTTGGTTAAATAATATCGAGAAGACATACAATTAACTCAGCGAAGTGCTATCTTATAAAAATAATATCGGGTGTAAAGCTAATATCTATAAAATTGTCACACTAAAGTCACAGTAACGATACTGCATTTTTATCGTGACATATTAGACTACTTAAACAGCTAAACGTTACAGCAATCATCGTCAATCAACTACCGGAGAATGAACAGGAGAAAATAATGAGGGGAACATAAGTTAAAATTAAGTATAAAAATTGAAAACTTCCCAAATGTCTGATTGCTAAACTGTCAATAACACAACCATATTCCACTGATATACATGAACCAATCTGCGAAACGTTACTCGCCGCTCCAAGTAGTCTTGATTGGTGGAGCGATTGCCACGACCGCCACTGTCTCTGTATTTGGCTCTGCTTGGACTCGCTGCGTTCTTGCTGCTTTACAAGATAGTCCGAAAGCGTTAGTTGACCAAGTATGGCAATTGGTAAATCGTGAGTATGTTGATGGCAGTTTTAATCAACAAGATTGGCTAGCCACTAGACAAAGCTTGTTAAGTAAAGAATATACTTCTAATGAACAAGCTTATGTGGCAATTCGTGAAGCTTTGCAAAGACTGGGTGATCCCTACACGCGATTTCTCGACCCCCAACAATTTCAAGCTCTTACCAGCCAAACATCCGGTGAAGTCTCCGGAATTGGGATTCGCATGGAAGTGAATGACCAAACCAAGCGCCTCACTATTTTGGAAGCTATCGAAAATTCTCCTGCACTCAAAGCTGGAATCAAAGCAGGTGATGAAATTTTGGCAATTGATGGCAAATCTACCGAAAAAATGGCAGTAGAAGAGGCATCTAGCTTAATTCGCGGTAAAGTTGGTACTCCGATAACGCTGCAATTAGGAAGAAAGGGGCAGAGTGCTTTTGATTTAAATTTAACACGGGCTACCATTGAAGTCCCAACAGTACGTTATACCCTCAAGCAAGAAGGAAATCGTCGGGTTGGCTATATCCGGTTGCGGGAGTTTAGTGGCCATGCATCCGATCAAATGCGCCGAGCTATTAGAAATTTAAACAGTCAAAACGCTGATGCTTTTGTTTTAGATTTGCGGGGAAATCCTGGCGGTTTGTTAAATTCCAGTATTGAAATTGCGCGGATGTGGTTAGATGACGGAGGAATAGTCCGCACAGTGAACCGTGCAGGAGGTAGTGAGGTAACTAAAGCCAATCGTACAGCTCTGACTCAAAGACCTTTGGCAATCCTTGTAGATGGTAATTCAGCCAGTGCCAGCGAAATCCTGACTGGGGCGCTCAAGGATAATAACCGAGCTGTAGTTATTGGTAGTCAAACCTTTGGTAAAGCAATGGTGCAGTCGGTTC
>PWQB01000020.1 GCA_003556955.1 Nostocaceae cyanobacterium CSSed10_463m | reverse complement strand
AGAAATGTTTACCCTACCTTTGGGTTTGAATAGCTTTAAAGGGCAATATATCAGCTATTGGAACTACATTATGGCTGCTTCCATGATGTTTACCTTGCCAGCTTTAGGCATTTATGCCTTTTTTAACCGCTACTTTATTCAAGGTGCAACATTCACAGGAGGCAAAGGTTGAATTGTCAAACAATTTTAGATTTTAGATTTTAGATTTTAGATTTTAGATTTTAGATTTTAGATTGACCCCACAGATAAATCTGGGGGCTTGTAACATTAAGGAACTATTGGTCATTTGATTATATTACATAATATTAAGTCTATATTGACGTATTAGCCATTGATCCCCACTTCAACTATCACCATATTTTGGGCGACAAATTGCACTCTGAACATGATATTGGTATTACAGTGACTCAATCTCTATCTGTCAGTTAATCACTATTATGGGTTTTGCAAACCTACTGAGCGCAGAGATAGCAGCAGACTACAGTATTCCTGTGGACAGATGGCTTTCTCGGTGTAACCAACAGCAAAATTGCCAAAAAACGCCAAAAGACCGATTTGGTAAAGATGCAAAGGCAATTATTTCCCACATATTGTCGGAAACATACCCAAAGGTCACTAGTACCGCAACGCGGAAGTCAAAAGTCAAAAGTCAAAAGTCAAAAGTCACAAGGCTTTTATTTTGGAATTTGGAGCTTTTGGAAATAGTATACTTATTTCCGCCGACCTGTACTAAGAACTCACAGAGTGAGACCTAAGTTAAGCTAATGGCAAAAACCAGAGATGTCATTAGCAACATGGAGATTGAGCATCGCTTTATTAGCTGTGTTGAGCGTTAAAAATTTTAAGGGGAATCATGTTTAGAAGACTAATTGGCGTTGTTGTTGCTACCATTTTGCTGACATTTCAGTTGGTTGTCGGTAGCGCGACAGCAGTAGAACTGGACGAAGCAATCAGAACAGTGCCATTAAATGATCAGGGTGATACTGTTGTACTCAGCCTTAAACAAGTAAAAGAAGGTAAACGCTTATTTCAATATGCTTGCGCTCAGTGTCATGCTGGGGGTGTTACCAAGACTAACCAAAACGTGGGACTAGAACCAGAATCTCTGGCACTAGCAACGCCAAGGCGGGATAATATTGAAGGATTGGTGGACTACATGAAAAATCCCACTACCTATGACGGTGAAGTGGAAATTTCTGAATTACACCCCAGCATCAAGAGTGCAGATATTTTCACAGAAATGAGAATTTTCACCGACGAGGACTTAGAAGCTGTAGCCGGTCATATTCTTCTCCAACCAAAAATTGTTGGTGACAAGTGGGGTGGTGGTAAAATTTATTACTAAACTCCTAATAAATAACTAACCTGCTTTTATTGCGCTGAAAAAATCAAATATTTGTAGGTTGGGTAGAGGCTTTGGGAAACCCAACAAAACCAGCAGTTGTTGGTCTTGGGTTTCCTTTAATTGACAGCCTGTATCTCTTGTAGAACCCAGGTTTACCGTGCAGTTTATAGCCTTCTCTGAAAATTTGACATTTTACCCATAAACTCTTGGGTGTAATGTAGCCTAGTAATCATCGTCCAGTACACAAGAAAAACTGATGATTTCGGCTCAATCATAAAAAAAAAATTTTATCTACGACAGATTGTCATATTTTGGCGTTGATTGTATTTAAAATGGTAAATGTGAAATAGAAACTATAGTTAGGAGAAAGCCATGAAATTGTTTGCTGCAAGCTGGCGACGTTTGACTCTATCGGTGTTGACAGTTCTTTTAGTTGTTAGCAGCTTTGTTGTTTTCACACCCAGCGCTTCAGCTGAAACCTTCCAGGTAAAACTGGGTAGTGACAAAGGACTGCTGGCTTTTGAACCTTCAAAATTGACCGTTAAACCAGGTGACACAATTGAGTGGGTTAACAACAAAGTTCCTCCCCATAACGTTGTGTTTGATGCAGCCCTAAACCCTGCTAAGAGCGCTGATTTGGCAAAAACTCTGTCTCACAAGCAATTGCTAATGAGTCCTGGTCAAACCCAAACCACAACCATTCCCGCAGACGCACCTGCTGGTGAATACACCTTCTATTGTGAGCCTCATCGTGGTGCTGGTATGGTTGGTAAATTAACCGTTGCAGGTTAGAATCAGCTTTTTCTAGTTTTTTTGCAAATTAGCACCAACTAGCAAGCGACACCCATAAAAAGGGATGCACGAATAGCGGTAATGAGTCTTATTCCCAGCGAGAACGTTGAAAGTTTTTGGCGATAGAGAAATAAACTTGTTACCGCTAATTGTTTTGTTCGTAGTCAGGACTTTAGTCCTTGATTCAAATCTGACCCTGAGTTCTTAAGGTGATTCTAATTGAGAAACTCTCTGCTCTAATTGATTAACTTGTTGCTTTAATTCCACTACTAAGGTAGCCAAACGCTCAAACTTTTGCTCCTGCGGCGATAAATCACGTTCAGCATCGGTTAACTGTGGCCGGGTAAGTGATGTTCTAGGGGATGGAGTTTTACCCATTTGATTTAACTGAGACTCTACTCGCCTTAAGCGCAACTCTACACGATTAAAATCTGCTTGTAAATTATTAAGTCGAGACTCGGTTTGCTGTGATGAGACTGGCTCAGACAATAAACCCAACCAAACGATAATTACCACAACTCCGGCTAAAATTAATCTGCGAAACATTTTATCAACTCCTGGGGTGGAGGTGGGAGGTGGGAAACGATTATTTTCTCTTGTGGAACAGGCATCTTGCCTGTTCTGGGCGGGCAGGATGCCCACCCCACAATAGTTTTGTCTATTGCACTATTTTAGGCTTGTCAATCCACTACATAGAGATTTTTTTATTTGAAAGAGGCTGATTTATCTGGCTGTAAGTTATGAAATAGCTGCTGCCAATTGATATAATGAGCAATCTTGTCTTCTGCTTTCACTTCTAAAGTGATATTACACGCATTTGATTGTTGTAGCGATCGCACACAAAGTTCCGCTACATCATCACGGCTAATTTTGCCCCTAATATTATCACCTTTCTCAAAGATTAATTCCTTACCACCGGGTTCCTCAGTTAAAGCACAAGGTCTAATAATTGTATAAGGAATCCCACTGGCTCTTAAACTATCTTCACCTTTCAACTTCCAGGTTAAGATTCCTCCCAACTGGTCATTTAATCTCACTGCTGGGGGTTCTTCATCTAAATTAATCCCTGGTCTTCCCGGACGAGTTACCCCGGCTGAACTAACAAGGACAAACTGCGGACAACTTTCCCCACCATAAGCCTTGATGGATTCTATTTGGAGAGCAAAATTACCCGGTGAAAATTTAGGATTTAAAGCCCCATCATATTCAAATTTACTCAACATTAGTTGAAATGATGCAACTCTACCAGCATCAATTGGCGGACAATCTTGCAAAACTTTAGCCCGAAATACGGGAACCAAATCTTTAAAAGGAACGCGAACCGTTATCCAAGTATTATCTACAGTGTCAAAGGAATAACTGTAACCCACACCATCCCATTTCTGATCTGTCCGTAAAAATAGTTTATAACGTTGACCGTCACCTTTAACCCGCAGTTCTACACCTTCATAACCGGATAAGTTAAAAGGAGGTTCAAAATTCTTCGTTCTCACCGAAGCAAAGCCGCCAGAGTTAGCCGTGGAAACATTACCAGCAAACACAGCCGTATTTTCTAATAATTGCATATTACTGGCACTGACACCACCCATCACCACATCGTCTACTGCACCCCAAACATTTCTTAATTCTGCCGAGGGATTAGTAAAATCAAATATGAGTTTTTCATTAGCTGGAGGGAGATATTTAGCCGCAGCTTCTACCAAGTTTTTCACACCTTGATATTCCACATTTTCGGGAGTATCCCCGACAATTTCCGGCATATAAAATTTTACACCTTGGTTATACTTAGCTCTATCTGGTGTGTCGCCTTCCACTGGTTGTACACGAACTGCGGTGCAACAAACTACAGCTTGAATATTAGCCATCACCAGAGAATTTAAAGTTTCTGGTTTAGTGATATCCCCAGCTACCAAGTCAACATCATCACCAAGAACTGACCGGGCTTTATCAATATCTCGGACAAGGGCGCGAACTTTTTCACCCCGTTCCACAAGTCGCCGTACAACTCGTTTCCCTACGCCACCCGTCGCACCTGCTACTAATATTACACCCACATTTCTGCCTCCATTGGGTAGATTTTGATGATCGTTGGGACGACCTTGAATTAACTGCTGTACCCAGTTAAGCAAAGGAAACACCTCGAAATAGGTCAAGGTATCGATAAACCTACCTAAGTCCCATTGAGAACGATTTTTGTCAGCCACAATCGCGTCCTCATAATTTTTTTTCTGTTACATATATGATAACGAAACCTGAGAATCTCAACCCCAACCCCTCCTAATATCCAGATCCCCGACTTCTCAAAGAAGTCGGGGATCTATAGCTTCGCCACCTCAATCGCGTTAGGATACTCAAGAAAGTGTTACCAATCAAACTAATATGAGCCAAATTAATCAAGCTCAAACTGAGTATGAAACTTTTCCCCAAGCATTTGAAAGCGTAATTATTGGCACAATTAATTCAGCAGGAATACCCAATGCTAGTTATACTCCTTTTGTGATGGATGATGCTAGAAATATTTATATCTACGTTAGTGGTTTAGCAATTCATACTCAAAATATTCATATCAATC
The DNA here is from genome assembly GCA_003556955.1 of Nostocaceae cyanobacterium CSSed10_463m. The sequence continues at coordinate 482 of PWQB01000020.1, read as the reverse complement.
CTCGTGTGAGTGTCTTATTTATTGAGGATGAATCTAAAAGTGAGCAAATTTTTGCCCGTCGTCGTTTGAGTTTTGATTGTACAGCGACTTTGATAGAACGAGAAACTGAAACTTGGAATCAAATTGTTGGTCAATTTAAAGAACGTTTTGGCGAACTGATTGAAGTTTTTCGGGGTTTACCAGACTTTCGGATTTTTCGCTTAACTCCTAGCGCTGGTCGTTTTGTGATTGGTTTCGGGACAGCTTATGAAATTAGTGGTGAACAACTCGATAAACTGGTTCATATTACAGGGAAATAATTTATGCTTCAGTTTCAACCTCCCGGCTTTGGGCATAAAGTTATTCATACGTCTCTAGGGGCTATGGTTTACTATACCCAAACCACTGCGCCTTGGTTAAATGCTGAGACGGAAGATTTACCTCCTCTATTATTTCTCCATAACTTTGGCGGTGGGGCTTCTGCTTATGAATGGTCTAAGGTT
>PWQB01000264.1 GCA_003556955.1 Nostocaceae cyanobacterium CSSed10_463m | reverse complement strand
GAATTTCAATTCTAAACTCAGTTCCTTCCCCAAGTTTTGATACACAACTAAGTTTTCCCCCGTGTTTTTCTACTATAATTTGATAGCTAATTGATAAACCTAGTCCTGTACCTTTACCCACAGGTTTAGTAGTGAAAAATGGTTCAAATAGTTTTTCTTGCACTGCTTCAGATATCCCCAAACCATTATCAGCAATGCTAATCAAAACCCAGTTTGTATTAATAAGTTTTGTTGTAATAATTATTTGACTAGGATTACCCTGCTGTTCTTTAATAGACCGTTCTTGATTATAACTTTCTAAAGCATCAATAGCATTACTAATAATATTCATAAATACTTGATTGAGTTGACCAGGATAGCAAGAGATTAAAGGCAGATTTCCATAATTCTTGACAATTTTAATTTTTGAGTATCCAGATTGTTCCTTCAGCCGATTTTGTAAAATCAACAAAGTGCCATCTATCCCTTCATGAATATCAACCCTTTTCATATCTGTGTCATCCAGACGAGAAAAGTTCCGTAAAGACCTGACAATTTCAGTAATCCGTGTAGTTCCTAATTTCATAGAACTAAGAATTTTTGGCAAATCAACCAGCAGAAATTCTAGTTCTATGCTTTGGCTATAATCTTGGATTTCTGGCACAGGATCATCATAAAATTTTCGATAAAGTTCTAAAAGATTGAGTAAATCTTGTGTATAATCTTCTATGTAACTCAAATTGCCATGAATAAAATTAATTGGGTTATTAATTTCGTGAGCCAAGCCGGCAACTAATTGCCCCAAACTAGACATTTTTTCAGCTTGGATTAATTGTGCTTGAGTTTGTTTTAATTCCCTTAAAGAGTTTTCTAACGATTTAGCTTGTGCTTGAGCAATTTTAGTCAGATTCTCCTTAATTGCTAGGGCATTTTGCAATTGAATAGTTAGTTTTTTGGCATCCTTTAAAGCAGTAGACTGAGCTTGTAATAAAAAAAGAAAATCAGTAATGGGATCATGAATTGCAAAGTCTTTTAATTTGATACCCAGAGGAGCAAGACTAGCTGTCTCTGTAATCCAGGGAGAACACAGAAAAAATATAACTTCTGGTTCTGCTTGGTACATCATCTGTCCCTTCAGATACATCCCATTATGAATAAACTCCAAAATAAAAATAGAATTGGATTTTTGCTGAATAGTTGCAAAATCAATGGTAATCTGGGGACGATTAATAGAGAAATGCTGCTCTATCTGACTACCAATTAATGGTTTCGGACTAATGCGTTGTAAAACATTCCCTACTTGTAATATTTCTTGATTGCGGTTAAATACAACGTGAAATGGAAAAGCTTTGGTAAATAATTCTGGCGAAAGACAAAGGTGAGGAGGAATCATCAACTTGGCGCTCAGTTTGGTTTATGCTTCACTAAAAATTCATCATGTTCAGCACCATCACTTTTACTTTGGGTTTGCATAATCTCAACTTCTGTATCAAACCTAGTTCCTAATCCCTTGACTAAACCAACCACCATCGGAGCTAGTCCCTCTCTGTGTGAGTGATAATGTAAACGCAGGGAATCTTCTTCTACATGATTACACTCAAAGGATGGGGGTTGAAATTGGGGAAAGCTAATTCCTACACGGGTATGAAGATTATCAAGGTTTTCTAGAAACTCAGGTAATGTATCCCCACTCATCTCCATCATTTCGCCATAGCCTTCTTCAGATGTGTATTGCACCCAAAATTCTCCGAAAGCTTGCATAATTTCTGACGGAGACAAATTTAAGACAACACTAGCAGCTTTTACCAGCCTGTGTGTCACGTCATCCGGGTAGCCTTCCATGCTCAAAAAAACATCTATCTCAACTTCAGCTTTCTGCTTAATTTCTTGCCAAGTCTCTTCACCAAAGCGACTGCACACCATATCTTGAATACCTTTATTCACCAATCCGTACATAAAAGCTTCCTTTAACTATCAGCAAATTTACGACAAGAAATTATTTCTCAATATTCTCATGCTGTGTAACAATGATCTCCAGGAGAAAGGGTACTTTAGTCAAATCTTAATTTTTATCACTCTCTACAACTGCAAAAACAGACAAGGATAAAAATACTTACTAGTAGTAAATGCTATAAACTAGGATAATTACATCAGTATTTATACTATTCCCATTTAGTTGAGTTTATGAAATCAGTATGCTGTCTAAGTATCTATACTGAAGATAGTAAGTGGTTAAAGGAATATTATATTCAATACCTTTCGGTTAAGGGATGTAGAGACGTTCCATGGAACGTCTCTACAAGGGTTTTCGGCTCACGAATTTGCTTAACCGAACAGTATTGATATTATATTAGCGATCGCATCACCCACCAAAGCTTGAAAAATCTTTTTCATACTGAAATTGGATGACTATATTTTATTAAGCTATAATTAAGAATAATATTTTATCTACGTAAAATTACCAACAAAAAAGAGGCCTACCTCGACCTCTTGACAACTCCCTAGAATGATGTTCGTTATATATTAATTACATCAAACCAGCATTAGTACCTTGCTTACCGGTTGCTAGTTCTACCTTCACAATTTTGCCACCCATCTTTTGAATGCGTTGCTGTTCCCGAAACCAATTTTCGTAAGGAACTAGCTTGGTGAAGTAAGTATTTTGCAACTCTCTTTGGGTACGAATGCGAGTTTGGCTAGGTACACAAGCAGTAACTTTAAACAAACGCGCCATATCTTAAATCTCCTACGGTGATTGTGAAAAGTTTTTTATTTCAAAGAAAAATTGGGAGTGGATATTCTATGGAAATATTTAAATTAATCACTCCAAGTCTGGAAATCTACTATCAATACTAGACCGCTAATACTCATTCACAACATAAGCAATAAAACGTTCTAGCACTCACAATTGATTTCCAGACCTTAATCAAGCCGCACCTAATATATTTAAGTGCAAACTAGCTCTTAGCTTAAGCCAGAGGAGATATAGTCTAAGTAAACGCCCATTTCTTTACCAGCGTCGGGACCGACTAAGCTAGCGGTTACTTCTTTGATAGCTTGGATAGCTTGTACAGTAGCACCTACGGGAACACCCAAGGAGTTGTAGGTTTCTTTCAAGCCATTCAATACACGCTCATCTAGGATGGAAGGATCGCCAGCCAGCATAGCGTAGGTAGCATAACGTAGGTAGTAGTCCAAATCGCGGATGCAAGCAGCATAGCGACGGGTGGTGTACATATTACCACCGGGACGGGTGATGTCAGAGTACAACAAAGATTTAGCTACTGCTTCTTTAACGATCGCAGCTGCGTTAGCACTGATAGCTGTAGCAGCACGCACGCGTAGTTCACCAGTTACAAAGTAGCCTTTGAGCTTTTCTAGAGCCGCAGTATCCAAGTATTTACCTTGAACGTCTGAAGCATTAATGACAGAGGTAATTGCGTCTTGCATGTTGTTCTTTCCTTATTTCCAACTTGATTGCAATAGTTGTGTTTCAGCAGCAGTAAAAACAGCTTCAGCTTACTGCATCGCACCGACTAGGTAATCGAAGTAAGCGCCAGCTTCACCAGCGTCTTCAGCAGACAACAAGGTAGCAGCAACATTCTTCATAGCGTTAACGCCACCAGCCACAGCGTCAATAGGAGTGCCGAGAGACTTGTACATTTCGCGCACACCCACAACACCGATTTCTTCGATGGGGGTAACATCACCGGAAACAATTCCGTAGGTTACTAGGCGGAGATAGTAGTCTAAGTCGCGCAGACAAGTAGCGGTCATTTCTTGGCCGTAAGCGTTTCCACCAGGAGAAACAACATCAGGGCGCTTTTGGAACAACTGATCACCAGCTTGCTTAACAATGCGCTCGCGGTTTTCGGTCAAAATTTGAGCGATGCGGAGGCGACGTTCACCACCGGAAACAAAGCTTTTGATCCGATCCAGTTCGCCGGGGCTAAGGTAGCGGGCTTCTGCATCAGCATTCACGATGGACTTCGTGACGATACTCATTAATGGATTCCTCCAGTACTAATGAAACCAGAATTTGAAGAAACTGGTAAGACTTTAATTTGGTGTGGCAGTAACTTTCTTTGCTCGTCGCTTTAGAGTAAAACAATTAAATAATTGCCATAGCTATCGCATGACGAGTTAGAGAGAAAATTAAACTACCTTCCGCAAAACATTTTCCGGCATTCTGTCGGGCATTTATGACTGTTCTTAATACTTTGTAATATTAATTTTTAGATTTAACAGCCATTTTTTGCCGGAAAGCGTTATTACACAAGGATATGAGGGAACAGAGGCAGGGGGGAAGAGGCAGGGGAGCAGGGAGCAGGGAGCAGGGGAGAAACTTCAATTAAGCATTTCTTCCTCTTCTTTCTTCCCTTGGCGTTCTTGGCGTACTTGGCGGTATGCGCTACGCGCACGCTACGCGAACGTTAAAAAAAATGACTTTCATCTTTAACCGAACCTTATTAGGAACCAGTACCCAAACCTCGGTAAGGGCGGGTTTATTAAGATCCTCGTTCATATTGAATGATATCTGTGAACCCGCCCCTACAAGCGTTAACTCCTAGCGATCGCTTGGTCGGCCTGTCAGTACAGCAGGTGACAAACTAGACCAGGATTGCTTCACTAAGTCAGCAGCCGCTTGGACGCTACCGAGGTAGTTACCAGCAGGTAGTGATGGGTAGCGAGGATAAGGTACGACATCTTCACCAAAGAAGCGAGCATACTCTTGACTATCCACAATTGCCTCTACAGCCGCCCTTAAACCGCTATCAGCCAGCAACTTGTTATATTGGCGGATTTCGCCCTGTGTGGCTGGTGCGCGTCCCAATAGGTGACGGAATAGGAACTCAATCACCTTGGTGTTGGGATAAGGCGTATAGAACCGTTTGCGGTAGATTTCGGAACTAGCTAACTCTCTAACAAACTCGCGCACAGAGATTTCCCCGTTCCGCAGTTTGCTGTCTAAGTTAGAACGGCGGAAGTCTTGAGGAACTTGACCGCTAAATATATCCAAAACTTGGCAGTAAGCAGCATTAATTACCTGTTGCTTCTCTGCTTGATTTCCACCCAAAGTCATGCGGTGAATCCGTGCAGGTTTGCGGCGGCTTGTACCTACACCCACTTCCACAGACTGACCACGACCATCATTGAAGGAACGACCCAACTCAATAAACAACGGCTTGGTTTTATCCATTTGCCGGGCTTGAGCTGCTAAAT
>PWQB01000313.1 GCA_003556955.1 Nostocaceae cyanobacterium CSSed10_463m | reverse complement strand
TGTGTACTCTGCGCCTGGTGTGGTTAGTTTTTCCCTGACTTATGCGTAAGTCCTAATATATTTTCTTGTTCATCCCAGAAGCGCTATAATTTAAACTCTCAAACTCATAGTTAACAAAGTAGAAACATGGTAAAAGGTGACAAAATCAACTTCTCAACTCCCAGTGGATTTCCCGAATTTCTCCCCAGTGAAAAACGCTTAGAAGTATACTTATTAGATAATATTCGCCGGGTCTTTGAAAGCTACGGATTTACACCCATTGAAACCCCCGCAGTTGAACGTTTAGAAGTTTTACAGGCTAAGGGTAATCAAGGCGATAACATAATTTATGGCATTGACCCTATTCTCCCACCAAATCGGCAAGCTGAGAAGGAAAAAGCCGGGGAAACAGGTTCAGAAGCTAGAGCTTTAAAATTTGACCAAACTGTACCATTAGCAGCTTATATTGCCCGTCATTTAAATGAATTAACATTTCCCTTTGCTCGTTACCAAATGGATGTGGTTTTTCGGGGAGAAAGAGCAAAAGATGGGCGATTTCGGCAGTTTCGTCAATGTGATATTGATGTAGTAGCTCGGCGGGAACTGAGTTTACTTTATGATGCTCAAATGCCGGCAATTATCACGGAAATTTTTGAAGCTGTGAATATTGGTGATTTTTTGATTCGCATCAATAACCGGAAAATTCTCACAGGATTTTTTACATCTGTGGGAATAGCTGAAAATAAAATTAAAGCCTGTATTAGTATAATTGATAATTTAGAAAAAATTGGCGAAGCTAAAGTTAAGCAAGCTTTAGAATTAGAAGGTATTAATGCAGAACATACGCAAAAAATTATTGATTTTATTAACATTAATGGCACGGTTGATCATGTCTTAGATAAACTCCAGCATCTAGCGGAAAATCTCCCAGAAGCCGAGCAATTTAATTTAGGTGTCACAGAGTTAGCAACTGTAATTGCAGGTGTGCGTAATTTGGGAGTCTCAGAAAATCGCTTTTGTATTGATTTATCAATTGCGCGTGGTCTTGATTATTATACTGGCACAGTTTATGAAACAACTTTGTTAGGACACGAAGCTTTAGGTAGTATTTGTTCTGGGGGCAGATATGAGGAATTGGTGGGGACTTTTTTGGGCGAAAAAATGCCGGGTGTGGGTATTTCTATTGGCTTAACTCGGTTAATTAGTCGCTTGCTCAAAGCTGGTATTCTGAATACCTTATCTGCAACACCAGCGCAGGTAATGGTGGTGAATATGCAAGCCGATTTAATGCCGATTTATTTACAAGTTTCTCAAAACTTGCGTCGCGCTGGAATTAATGTTGTCACTAATTTTGATAAGCGTCCATTGGGTAAGCAATTTCAACTGGCTGATAAACAAGGTATTCAATTTTGCGTAATTATTGGTTCTGAGGAAGCAGCAGCACAAAAGTCTTCTTTGAAGGATTTAAAATCCGGTGAGCAAATTGAAGTTACATTGGATAATTTGGCTGGGGAAATTAACAAGAGATTGGGTTGATTTTCAGATTTTGTTGGTAGAGGAAAGGGAGGACTAAAGTCCTCACTACAAACTTTTTTTGATTTATGGTGAAAAAAACTTTTCTGGATACAGAGGATGGACAAATATTTTACCAAATTGCAGGAGAGGGAAAACCTCTATTATTACTGCATAGAAGTCCTCAAAGTAGCGATGAATTTCGTGAATTGATGCCTTTATTTGCCGTAAATAATTGCGTTATGGCAATGGATATGATGGGGTTTGGTAATTCTGATAAACCGCCGAGAATTTACTCTGTTGCAGACTATGCTAAAACGGTAATTGCACTTTTGGATGAATTAGGAATTACTAAAATCAGTATTTTAGGAAATCACACTGGTGCGTATGTCGCCGCAGAGGTTGCAGCTGCATATCCGGAACGAGTGGAAAAACTGATATTATCTAATGTGGATAAGTTTAGTGAGCAAGAAAAAGATAATATTTTAAACAGTTATGCCAACAAGTTCCAAATCAAGGCTGATGGTGGACATTTGCTACCTAGATGGTTAGCTTATAGTAAATATACAAATTCTCCAGAGTTTAATCATCGTTGTTTGTTGGAAGAGTTAAAATGTCATGGTTATCCTGCTTATGGTACTTTGGCAGTTGTGAATTATTTAAGTTGTTTAGAAGCTAGATTTCGTTTAATTAATTGTCCTACTTTAGTCTTATCAGGAACTGAAGATATTAAGGAACTGGAACGCTTAGGTTTAGCTACATCCGAAAACAGACATTTTGTGGCTCAATTAATTCCTCAAGGCCAGATAATTGAGATTATTGGCGGTACAATTTGTATGATGAATCAAATGGCTGAGGAAATATCTCAGGTAGTGCTGGAATTTTTAAATGAACCCAAAAACTTACAAAAAACTAATTGCTAAACGGTTTAGCCAAGATTTCTCATCATCTGTGGAAATTGTAGAAGTTCCTATACCTGAACTTACAGCCAATGAAATTTTAATTCAAAACAAATTTGCAGGTGTGAATGGCGGTTTTGATACTTTGCTTTGTCGTGGTGAAGTTCCTTTTGCTAACTTAACTCCTCCTTTTGATGTGGGTGTGGAAGCGGTGGGAGAAGTGGTAGCTGTGGGGAAAAATGTTCTAGATTTTTCGGTTGGTGATACAGTACAAACTATTGCCCTCGGTGGTGGTTATCGTGAATATCAGGCTGTAGATTCTACATTAGCATTTAAGGTGCGTGAATCTAGACCAGAGGTGTTAACTTTAATGCCTACAGGTGTATCAGCTTTGGTTGCACTAGAACAAGTCGGCCAGATGAAAAGTAATGAAGTGGTTTTGGTGACAGCTGCGGCTGGTGGTACTGGTCATATCGCTGTACAATTGGCAAAGCTAGCCGGAAATCATGTGATTGGGACTTGTGGTTCTGAGACTAAGGCAGAGTTATTAAGGAATTTAGGGTGCGATCGCATTATTAACTATCGTCAAGAAAATCTCAACCATGTCCTCAAACAAGAATACCCCAATGGCATTAATTTGATTTTTGAGTGTGTGGGTAAAGAAGTTTTTGATACCTGCGTTGATAACTTAGCCGTAGGAGGGCGTTTAGTTGTGGTGGGTTTTATCTCTGAATATGCGAAGCAGCCAGAACAAATTACCCAACCCCGCATTTATCAGCAGTTATTTTGGAAAGGTGCTTCTGTGCGTGGCTTTCTCATGCCTCATTATAGTGAATATTTAGCCCCAGCAAGCGAACGCCTCTCAAATCTCTTCTACACAGATAAATTAACAGTTGCTGTTGATCCGACGCAGTTCCTTAGTATAGAATCTATTCCCTCTGCTGTAGAATATTTACTTAGCGGTCAAAACTGTGGCAAAGTAGTTGTGAGATTTTAAGTGGTTCAAACTTAAAAAACTTAATACCCAGAGGGATCCAATACTGTTCGGCTAAGCAAATTCGTGAGCCGAAAACCCTTGTAGAGACGTTCCATGGAACGTCTCTACATCCCTTAACCGAAAGGTATTGCAGAGGGATCTATATCTTAGTAATTAGAGGTAAAGATGTCAGAACAATCAGAAAAAACTTTAAAAGTTGCTGAAAAAGCATTTGAGTATTTTACCCACGGTTTAGCTACAGGTGAATGGCAAGCATTTTTAGATATGCTTACAGAAGATTTTACCTTTTGGTTCCCAATGGGCAAATTTCACGGCTTAAATGAGGGAAAAGACCGTGCTAGAGATTTTTTTGAATATGTGTCTGCATCTTTTAGTTCAGGGTTAAAATTAACTTCTTTAGACAGTGTTACCAGTAATAAAACAACTGTGGTTTTTGAGTTTCGTGACGAAGGAATATTATCGAATAAGCCTTACAAAAATCGCGTAGCTGTTTCTTTTGATATTCGTGGAGATAAAGTTTGTAGATATCGAGAATATTTTGGTAGTGATGGTAAATCCTATTAATTATTAACCAAATACTACTGTTCTATTAGTATATACCAAAACCCGATTTTGTAAATGTAATCTCACGGCTCTAGCTAATACAATTCGTTCTAAATCTTTACCTTTTCTAATTAAATCATCAACTTCGTCACGGTGACTGACTCGCACTACATCTTGTTCTATAATCGGACCAGCATCTAAGTCAGCAGTGGCATAATGGGCAGTAGCACCAATAATTTTAACCCCACGTTCAAAGGCTCGGTGATAGGGGTTAGCACCAACAAAAGCTGGTAAAAAGGAATGATGAATGTTAATGATTTTAGGAAATTTTTCAATAAAATCTGCGCTGACAACTTGCATATATTTGGCTAAAACTACTAAATCAATTTGATATTTTTGCAGCAGTTCTAGTTGTTTAGCTTCTTGTTCAGCTTTGTTTTCTTTGGTGATGGGAATGTGATGATAATCTATGCCAAATTGCTCTGCTACTGTCTGTAAATTAGGATGATTACTAATTATTAGGGGAATGTCTGCGGCAAATTCTTTGGCTCTGTGTCGCCAAATTAAATCAAATAAGCAATGGTCTTGGCGACTTACCCAAATGGCAATCCGTGGTATTGTATCAGAAAAGTGTAGTTGCCATGTAGCATCTAAAGGTTGAGCGATCGCATTAAAAGCAGGAGCAATTACTTCTCTGGGCAAATTAAACCCATTTAATTGCCATTCAATGCGGGTGAGAAATAATCCAGCTTCTGAGTCTGTATGCTGGTCTGCATGGATAATATTTCCCCCATTAGCATAGATGAAATTGGCAAATTTGGCAACTAATCCTCTGCGGTCAGGACAGGATATCAGCAAGGTAGCGGTGGGATTGGTCATGTAACCTGAATTAATTGTTAATTATTAATTGTTTCATCTTCTGGACTCGTTTCAATCTCACTTGTCTCTTCAGGTTGTTTCCATTCTGAAAGTTGCCGATTTACGGCATTTTCAAAATCTGTAGATACTAGGAGAATATTTACATTACCATCTTCTGGGATTGTAGAATCAGTTTTTGCATACAAGAAACTACGGTTAAAGTTAGGTTTACCCAAAATTAGCTGATGAGTTTGTTGATTTTTTAAGTTAATGTTGATCGTTGCTAGTGGTTGATCTAAACCAAATTCATTTAATTGATTAGCTGATGTTGAGAGAGTGCGATCGCTTTGACCTTGCGCTAACAAATCTGTTAAATAAGCAACAATCCCATCATTTGCTGGTTCTCTTGTCGGAGATGTTAGCAACC
>PWQB01000254.1 GCA_003556955.1 Nostocaceae cyanobacterium CSSed10_463m | reverse complement strand
GGACGAAGAAGCGTCAAAAATCTGTAGAAGTTTCTGCTAGCAACGAACTAAGGGATGTAGAAACCCATAGTTCAGGCGGAGCCAACTATGGGTAGTTCATGGGTACACAATGTAGCACTGTAACCTTAAATTATTGAATAGCAAGCAAAGGTTAAAAATGAAAACATACTATTACGTTTTGGCAAGTCAACAATTTCTGATACACGAAGAACCCACCGCAGAAGTTCTCAAAGAACGCATTCGTCACTACCATGAACAAGAAAAAGAAATTGATTTTTGGTTGGTAAAGCAGCCAGCTTTTTTAGAATCACCTGAGATGGCAAAAATCAAAGCTCAGTGTCCTCAACCTGCTGCCGCCATTATTTCTACCAATGCCCAATTTATTACTTGGCTCAAACTACGACTAGAGTATGTGATTACAGGAGAATTTCAGGCTCCTTCTCAGACAATCTCAGATCCTTTAGCATCCCTAAGCTCTGTGTCTTAGTATACTAGTTAGTAGTAAGGACTTTAGTCCTGCTCTTCTCATACTATTTCTTTGTTTGAGTCTTGTTTTGTGTAGTTAGCATCCTGCTTCCAAACCAACACCCTAGGCTAAAATTTCTCTTAAAGAATAACTGACAGAAATAGTAAACGTCGCCAGCGAGGACTCTTTGGGGTAGGTGAAAAACCTACCCTGAAAGTAGAAGAACACAACAACAGTTTGAAAATCTTTGGCAAAATCCAATTTATGCGTCCCAATTTTGTGCGGAAATTTGATACTTCATCTAGAGTATTAGCACTGACAGCAGCCGGCTTGATCAGCAGTATAACTTCAGTCACTGCTCAACAAAATCTTCCTGTTTGTCAACCTCCCAGCCCTGGAGAATATCTTTTACTGGTAGTTAGTCCCACAGTCAACAGTCAGAAACAACTACGTAGTGCTTTACCTAACGAAATTCAACCTACAACTTGCCAATATCTCTCGGATACAGTGACTCGGATAGGGGGGTTTAGCCGGATTGACGATGCCAATCGTTGGGCAAGATATATAAATAGTATTGTCGGTTTATCTGCCATTATCACTACAAGACCAGCAGGTAATGTCACGCAAGCACCAACTCCACCTCAGACAACCAGTTTTAATCCCCAGGTGCTAGGAGATGGTTATGCCGTATTGGTGGATTATTTCAACAAACCAGAACTTGCCAATAGCCTCCAACAAGTAGTGGGAGGTAACATAGGTTTTGTTTCCTACGGTCAACGCCCTTACTTACTGGCCACTTATACTGGTAACAAACAAGAAGCATACAACACACTGCAAAGGCTCAACGAACGAGGTTTTTTTGCAGTCCTAGTTGATGGCAATCGAGTAATGTTACTGCGCTCATCTGTGCGCTTATAAACACGTATAAATCAGCGTCCATAAACAGACTCTCTGAAATCAAACAAACGTAATTGTCTCGGAATTACGAATTACGAACTACGAATTACGAACTACGAATTACGAATTACGAACTACGAATTACGAATTACGAATTACGCTACTAGTAAGCAGACCGAGCTAACCAATAAATGGTTATGCCTAAAGCTGAACCAGCTATCACCTGCACTGGTGTATGCCCCAATAATTCCTTGAGACGGTCTTGGCTAAAGTCTGGTTTTTCGTGGAATAATTCATCAATCATTTGATTGAGAATTCGAGCTTGCTTACCAGCAGCTTGGCGGACTCCTGCGGCATCGTACATGACGATAATCGCAAAAACTGTAGCCAAAGCAAACTCAGGCGATGCCCAACCAAGACTTTCTCCTACACCAGCAGCAAGAGCTGTCACCAAAGCTGAATGAGCGCTGGGCATACCTCCAGTGGTCACTAAAACACGGACATTCAGTTTACGATGTTTGACCAGCTCAACTACGAGCTTCAATGCTTGAGCAATTAAACAAGCTACCAGAGCAAACAGCAGCACCCGGTTATCTAAAATGTCGCCTATGTCCTGCATGGTGTTTTGGTTCGGTTAGTAAATTTAGCAGCAATTATGGTGAGAAAAAACATTTCCATGCAACCCAATATCCCAAATCCCAATTTAATCTAGTGATTGCGACTGGTGATATAGTGAGCCAGCGCCTGGAGTGGCTGTGCCAATTTCCCGAATGGTTCTAATTCTTTACAGGCTGCTTCCACTAGCTGTTGAGCTTTGGAACGTGATTCTTCAAGTCCCCAAAGACTCGGATAGGTAACTTTTTTAGCTATGAGGTCTTTACCAGCAGTTTTACCTAATTGTTCCTGGGTAGCAGTGATATCCAGAATGTCATCTATGATCTGAAATGCCAGACCGATGTTTTGAGAATAGCGAGACAGTCGTTGTACATTTTCTAAAGAGGCCCCCGCAATCACGCCTCCACAAACAACACTAGCTTCTAAAAGGGCAGCAGTTTTGTGGTTATGAATGAAATTCAGGGTTTCTAGGGAAATATCTGTCTTACCTTCTGAGTCTAAATCAACCACTTGACCGCCCACTAAGCCAGCCGCACCTAAAGCTTTACCGAGACGGGCAATTACTTGCAAAACTCTTTCTCTGGAAACGTTTTCAGGGGTTTGAGTGGCAATAAACTCAAAAGCGTAAGCCAACAAGCCATCACCAGCTAAAATAGCGATATTTTCACCATAAACTTTGTGATTTGTCAACATCCCACGACGATAATCATCGTTATCCATTGCTGGCAGGTCGTCGTGAATTAACGACATTGTATGGATCATCTCCATAGCACAGGCTGTTGGCATAGCCATTTCAATTGTGCCGCCGATCATTTCACAGGCAGCAAGGCAAAGAATAGGGCGTATACGCTTACCTCCAGCTAATAGCGAGTAGCGCATGGATTCATAAATCTTTTCGGGATAAATTACAGGAATAGCTTGATCGAGAGCGGTTTCACAAAGTTTTTGCCGCTCTTTGAGGTAGGGTTTCAGGTTAAAGGTAGCTTCCTCTGTCATCTTCTGGAGGTTGTCAGCTGCGACCATTCTTAAATTCCTTCAATTTTAAGCTGTTGGCTGTTTGTCTTATCCGTCACAATTTTAAGATGCTCTGGCGCGGAAAAAGTCAAACAATTTGAGATTTTGGATGTGGGATGTGGGATTTGGGATTGACAATCTAGGGCTGGAGAATTTTTGATTGATTCTACAGATCAATCCGGGGGCTTATACCATTAAGGCACTATTGGTCATAAGTCAGGGGTAAGGAGTTAAAAATTCACAACTAATTCGCCTTTTTCAAATAATTGGCGACTGTATTTTGCAATAAAATAGCAACAGTCATCGGACCAACACCACCAGGAACTGGAGTGAGATATTCAGCTACACCAGCAGTTGATTCCCAGTCAACATCGCCAACTAAAGAACTTTTGCCACTGGCATCTGCGACGCGATTCATCCCCACATCTACCACAACAGCGCCTGGTTTTACCATATCGCCAGTAATTAATCCTGGCTGACCGACAGCAGCTATGATCAGATCAGCATTTTTCGTGATCGTCCCCAGATCGTGCGATCGCGAGTGAGCAATGGTGACAGTAGCGTTAGCTTCCAGTAGCATCAAGGCCATTGGTTTACCCACTAAAATACTACGTCCCACCACCACAGCCTGTTTTCCCTGCAAAGGAATTTCATATTCTTGCAATAGCCGCATCACACCATAGGGTGTACAACTGCGTATACCAGGTTCTCCGCGCATTAACCGCCCCAAGTTCACTGGATGTAGTCCATCAGCATCTTTGTCTGGGTCGATTTTATTCAGCAGGGCGACGCTATCCAAGTGGCTAGGGAGAGGTAACTGCACAAGAATACCATCTACACGTTCATCTTGGTTGAGTGCCTCAATGACTTGTTCTAGTTCCCCTTGGGTGGTTTCTGTGGGAAAGTGCTTACCAAAGGAAGCAATACCGACTTTAGCGCAAGCTCGTTCTTTGTTGCGGACATAAGCCGCCGATGCGGGGTTATCCCCCACCATTAATACAGCTAAACCAGGCGATCGCCCAATTTTTGCTTGTGTGTCTGTGGTGATAGCTGAAAGTTCTTGATGAATTTTTTCAGCTAAAGTTTTACCATCGAGAAGTTTGGCAGTTTTTGTTTTCATTAGAATCCCCAGAAGACTCGCCTAAGGCTTGGCTGCTTAGTGCCTTAGCGTCTTTCTATCCACAAGACTATACTCATATTGTTTATCTTCTCAGATAAACTGCCTGATCTGAACAGCAAAGCAATTAAATATAAAGGGTAATGGGTAATTATCCCCTTTCAATTCACAAAAGGGAACCGAGTTCATGGAACCAACTAAAAAATTTCACCTTTACAGCATGATTCCTTTCCGTCAGGGAATGGCTTTGTTGATTGTCCTGGGACTGAGTAGTTGTGCTTCTTTGACAACACAAAGCCTCAAATCCGGTAACTTAAGCATTGGTAGCAATGTCACCCGAATTCAGGAAATTAAACCAGAAACAGACCAGGAGGCCATAGTTTACCTCCAAGGTAAGGTGGAACAACAAGTTCCTTTAGTCCAGCAATGGGCATATCAAATTAATGACTCCACTGGTAAAATTTGGGTGATTACCAACCAAGATAATCTTCAAGAGGGGGAGCAAGTGGTAATTAAAGGTAAAGTTCGCTACAAAAGTATTCCCTTGGGTGGCCAAGAGTTTGGGGAAGTTTATATAGAGGAAATTTAAAATTCTTAGGAAAAATTAATGAATCATCAACCAGTTCATGTAGCGATCGCCATTCTTTACCAAGAAGATAAGTTTCTCATGCAACTGCGAGACAATATCCCTGGTATTCTCTACCCTGGTTACTGGGGGCTATTCGGTGGACATCTAGAACTGGGTGAAACGCCTGATGTAGCAGTGAAGCGAGAAGTTATAGAAGAAATTGGTTATACCCTACCATCATTGATGGAATTTGGTTGTTATGCAGATGATGCTGTTGTTCGCCATGTTTTTCATGCACCCCTCCTAGTGGAATTAAACCAACTGGTTTTAAATGAAGGTTGGGATATGGGATTATTAACCCCTGAAGATATTCGTCAAGGTCAATGTTATTCCCCAATCGCCGATGAAACCCGCCCTTTAGGTGCTATACATCAGCGCATCATGTTGGATTTTATTAGTCATTAGTCATTAGTCATCAGTCATTAGTCATTAGTCATTAGTCATTAGTCCTTTGCTATTGACCAATGACCAGATCGGAAGAGC
>PWQB01000042.1 GCA_003556955.1 Nostocaceae cyanobacterium CSSed10_463m | reverse complement strand
CGCTATCAGACGGGGGTTTAAACCTCCGGCGGGTTATTGCGACTACTTGTTATCTGCTAACAATCTTTGCTCCTTATCTTGCATTGCTAGAAGTTCTGGTACAGTGACAAAACTATAGCCTTGCTGGCGAAACCTCTTAATAATTTCTGGTAATGCTTGCACAGTTTGGGAACGATTACCACCACCATCATGTAATAATACAATTCCTCCTTGTGATGCGTTTCTAAACACATTATTCACTAAATTGGGAACACTAGGACGTGAGTAGTCTAAGGAGTCAGAAGACCACATAATGATGGCATACTTCCTATTTCTAGCATAAGCAACTACACCATTATGCATGATCCCCCCAGGTGGGCGAAACAAATTGGTTTTTACACCAGTAGTTTGATAAATCACATTTTCGGTGTGATCAACTTCATAACCAGCAACCTGTTGATTCATGAAATGATACCAATGATGCCAAGTATGATTACCAATAGAGTGACCTTCAGCAACTACTCGCTTTGCTAAGTGGGGAAAATTCTTCACATTCTGTCCAACTACAAAAAATGTACCTTTGACATTATGTTGTTTGAGAATATCCAGCACTTGGGCAGTAGTTTCAGGCCAAGGACCATCATCAAAAGTGAGCGCAATTACTTTTTTACTTTGACTGAGATTTGCTGACTTAATGATTGCACCTTGAAAGCGTGAAGGTGCAGCAGAGGCTAAACCTTTAACGTTAGCTTCTTCCTGCCAACTATTGAGCATCGTCGTCTTTAAGCCCTCAATTCTTTCCTGAGTTCCTACTTTAGCCGCAGATAAATTATTAATATCTATAGTTTTTTGGTTGCGAGCATCAGAAGCATTGGGCTTGATGAGTAACATTAAGCTCATGCTTAACGTAGCACTCAAGGCAAGCAACGCAATTAATATTCCTTGCGGCCAGAGAAACGACTTATTATTTTCCACTTCATAGCTCCTTCAAGGTACTCTATAGCACACTTGCTTCTAAATATTAGATACAGAGGTTTTTACTAGTAATCCAGAATTTTTGGATACAGATTTAGAGGTTGTTTTAAAATTGATTGGCTGTTATTTTAGGCACTTATTGATTTCTTCTAGCCTCCTTTTAAAGCCAGGGAATTGGAATTAAATTCCCACTTTTCATACGCCGAAAGCGTATCCTCAAAAGGGTGTAGGAGTATCTAGTACCGCAGGGCGGAAGTCAAAAGTCAAAAGTCAAAAGTCAAAAAAATTAATTCTATAGGCTTTTCATTGATTTTGAATGGTCTGTCTATTTACGCCGTGCTGTACTAGAGGGATATAGGATTTTTTGCTAACGACAATAGGAATTTTGCAGCATTTTCTTATCGAACTTTAAACAATATGGGCTATGAATAATCAAGCTGCAACTGTAATCTAGATCATCTAGTTTGAGATCAAAAATACCCATTCAATGTTTTTGAATATTTAATACTAAAACTTAAATTGACTCATCAATTAGTTTTTGAGATGAGCTTTGTTCAGTGAAAACAGTATCATTTTGTACTGACTCATCTCGCTAATTGTGAAGAAAAAGTTAAAATTTTCACTTTTTCAAGGTTATTTTTTGAACAGCTATGAAGTAGACGGACGATGATCAACTGCATATAGTTTCCCATTGTTAAGGTAAACTCAGCCGTTACTCTCTATACTTTTTAATTATTTATTCGGCATAATTTTGGTCAGCATCTGCATTAGTTGATGGATGCTGAAATTTCCAGTAAATTTTGAGAATATTTCTATTGGCTAATCACCTGAACCAGCTAATTTTGGATAATAGATTATTGATATGAGAAATTTAATCTGGATGTATACAGTATAAATACTTAAATTGACTCCAGGTTAATAATTTTAATATTTATCACTACACCAAAGCTATCATCTAATCATTGTTCAATGATGATTCTAATTTTTAGATATGCGTCCATTCCGAGAACAAGAATGGCTATTAAGCTTGATTGTGGGATCTCTAATTCTCTGGCTAATATTTTTAGGAAACTTACCTCTACGTGATTGGGATGAGGGGACTGTAGCACAAGTTGCCCGTGAAATTTGGCGTACCCCCCTTGGTTCAATGCGTTGGCTTTACCCCATCTTGGGAGATGAACCATATCACAATAAACCACCTTTAATTCATTTACTAATTGCTTGGGCTTACTCTCTGGGAGGCGTGAATGAGTGGACGACACGCTTACCTAGTGCAATTTTAACTGCTTTGGGAGTTCCTTTGCTGTACTTAGTCGGCGGTTTGGTTTTTCAGCAAAATTTGCCAGCTTTATTTGCGGCTTTGGTTTATTTAACAATGTTGCCTGTAGTTCGTCATGGTAGACTGGCGATGCTAGATGGTGCAAGTATTTCCTTTTTCCTACTACTATTATTTTTTGTCCTGAAAGCCCGTAAAAATCAATACTATGCTTTCGGGGTAGGTATTTGTTTGGGGTTAATTACTCTGACAAAGGGGATGCTGGTTTTGTTGCTGGGTGCGATCGCTTGTTTTTTTGCGATCGCCCAGAGACAATGGACTTTAGGGAAAAATCCCTATTTCTGGCTAGGAATGTTTTTCGGCACGGCTGTACCTTTAGCTTGGTATGTTGCCCAATGGCAATATTATGGCAGTAATTTTTTACAAATAAATCTTCAAGCACAAACCTTTAACCGCTTGGTGGACTCTGTAGAAGGTAATAGTGGCCCGCCTTGGTATTATTTAATTGAGTTAATAAAATATGGTTTTCCCTGGCTGATATTTTTGCCAGGAGGGTTATATCTAGCTGTCAAAAAACGTCATACTACTTGGGCGAGTCTAGTTCTCATCGGGACAATTGTTTATTTTGTCAGCATTTCTGTGATGAGAACAAAACTGCCGTGGTATATCATGCCAGTTTATCCCTTTTTAGCTTTAGCAATTGGGGCGAAACTAAGCGAAGTTTGGCAAAATCGAAATTCAATTAACAAATATTGGTCAGTATTTTTAGCTATTATTGCTGTAGCAGGTGTAGGAGGATGTATTTACTTTGCTGTTGCAGATCCTCAGCCTCTGTTAATAGTCATGAGTATGATTTTGACAATTAGTATGAGTGTAGCAGCTTGGCTAATTAAATCTAAAAATCGCCTGTTTATTCCCGTCTTATTTTCGGGGATGTATTTAGTTTTATTCCTATTAATGAGTTCACAGTCTTGGCTTTGGGAGTTAAATGAAAGTTTTGCAGTAAAACCAGTGGCGAAATTAATTCGGGAAAATGTTTCCCCAAGGACGAAAGTTTATACTTCTTTTGCATATCATCGTCCTAGTTTGGATTTTTACTGTGATTGTCAAGTTATTCCCGCAGATATTACAGTTTTACAACAAATGTGGTTAAATCATTCTTATTTACTATTAGATGATGGTAGTTTAGCTCATCTTAATGTACCTATCAGTCAAGTTATGGGCAATGTTGAAGGATTTACATTAATTGCACCACTAATTAATTAACTTTTTCGCAAATAAGTAAACATCACCATTCTGATAGACTAAGTTGAATCCTTGGTTAGTTTTAATTTCATTGACTAAATTTGGATTAAATTCAGGATTTTTCTTTTTGCTCATATTTAAATCCAATAAGACATAATTAAATTCTTGCTCATTGATTTGTACAGCATTTGAGTTAACATTAATTAGTTTAATATTTTGTCGATGGCTCAAATGAGGAGCTATGTTTGAGGTTGTGATAACACTAGCCTGATTTGGTACTAAACTAACAGCAGTATGGAGAAATTCCAGATTTGGTATATTTGATAAATACCTTGTGATAAAGAAATCATACTTGCCTAATAGCAAAAATACAATCATAGCCCAAGTTATTAAAATACGAGGCTTTAACCAACGTCTTTTTCTTTCTTTCTGGTATTGCTTTATTGAAAGCAATAGCCACACAATAATAAATGGAAAAATTAGTAAAGAATAATGATGAATTAAATCTCTTTGCGCCCAATAATCGGAGATAATATTTAGGATTAACATTGGTAATGCAGGCAATATCATCATTGATTGTCGCCAGTGTAATCCAATAATTACTGGTAAGATAAGTAGCAAATAATAAAATAGTGTATCAGGTACAAAGAATTTTTCTAAAATTAAGCCAGGATTAGTGATGATATTCCAGATGATTTGTTTAGGTGAATCACCAAGAGAATTATAAAATACAACCCCACCGGCTTGACCACCTCGGAGTAAAGGAACAAGATAACCAATTGTGAATAAATACCAAACTGCGCCTGCTATAATACAACCGATACCATAAATACGTCGCTGGTGGCACAACCACAGCCAAAGACCAAAAGCAATTACCGTTAAACTTAAAGTATCTTTGCAAATTAAGACTAAAGTAATAGCTATAATCAACTGTCTAGTTTTGCCTGTAATTCCTGCCCAAGTTGCCCATAGTATTGCTGGAATTGCTATGGCTTCTGGGCGAAAGTCAGTAAAAAAATTGATATTAAATAAGGCAGGATAAAGCAAGTAAGAAATAGCTATAGCTCTTGCATAAGCCACGGATAAACCAGTTTGCAAACTCAAGATATATATAGGTAAACATCCTAATGCTAGAGCGATCGCTTGAATTGCAAACAACCAATGTACATCAGGATAAATTTTATAGGGCAGGGCGACGAGATATAGAATAAAAGCAGCATGATCTCCGATCATGTGAAAGCCAAAGAAAGATGAAATAGGTGGTAATCCTTGACTCGTTAAATATACCCATTGGTCAAAAACAGCTAAATCAAGGGCAGTTGAGTGAAATAAAAAATGACGTAAACTACTAGCAGCAAATAAAATTACAGTACTCACACCGATCATCCAAGCAACAGCACGAGGTTGAATTATTCCTTTTTGCCATTGTCCCCAAAAAATATCTTTAGTCAGCATCCTGATATTGAGCAACTATAATTAACTACCTGTCTTCTGCTAATTATTGCCTAAAAGTACTGAAACTACAATCCCAGGTATGATTTCCAAATTTTGGGTGCAAAGGTGTCAAGGATGGATGAGCAAAACCCAGAGGGACGATGTTCATTCAAAGAATCATCAGCCATCTGGGGCGGTAGAGTGTCAAACTGGAAGTTGTTTGTAAATTTTAAAGCAATTGTGAAAGCTATTACTCTTGTTGGTTCTACTGGCTCAATCGGTACTCAAACTTTAGATATCGTTACTCAGTATCCAGATCAGTT
>PWQB01000371.1 GCA_003556955.1 Nostocaceae cyanobacterium CSSed10_463m | reverse complement strand
TACTGCAAGCCACTGGCACTGTAGATGAGCGCAAAATGAAGGAACAGTTCCTTGACAACATGGATCTTGAACGGGAGCGCGGCATTACAATTAAGCTGCAAGCTGCCCGGATGAACTACAAGGCCAAGGACGGTCAGGAGTATGTCTTAAATTTAATTGATACTCCCGGTCACGTCGATTTTTCTTATGAGGTGTCCCGCAGCCTTGTAGCTTGTGAAGGAGCGTTGTTAGTGGTAGATGCGTCTCAAGGTGTAGAGGCGCAAACCTTAGCTAATTTGTATTTGGCTTTAGAACATGACCTGGAAATTATTCCAGTTTTAAACAAAATCGATTTACCTGGGGCAGAACCAGACCGGGTAATTGGCGAAATCGAAGAAATTATTGGTTTGGATTGCAGTGGTGCAATTTTGGCATCTGCCAAAGAGGGAATTGGCATTAATGAAATTTTGTCAGCAGTTGTAGAACGCATTCCCCCACCCAAAGACACCCTAAATGCACCCTTACGGGCATTGATTTTTGATAGCTATTATGATACCTACCGAGGAGTGATTGTCTATTTCCGGGTGATGGATGGCACAATCAAAAAAGGCGATCGCGTTTATTTGATGGCATCCGGCAAAGAATATGTCATTGATGAATTAGGCGTGCTTTCTCCCACAGAAATGCAAGTAGAAGAACTCCACGCTGGGGAAGTAGGGTATTTTGCCGCCGCCATTAAAGCTGTAGCTGATGCACGGGTGGGAGACACAATTACCTTGTCTAAAGCGAAAGCCTCAGCCCCATTACCTGGTTACACAGAAGCCAAACCAATGGTATTTTGTGGGATGTTCCCCATTGATGCTGACCAATTTGAAGACTTGCGGGAAGCTTTAGAAAAACTGGGACTTAATGATGCTGCTCTACAATACGAACCAGAAACCTCTAGTGCGATGGGTTTTGGCTTCCGTTGTGGGTTCTTGGGTTTGCTGCACATGGAAATTGTCCAAGAACGTTTAGAACGAGAATACAACCTGGATTTAATTATTACAGCCCCTTCAGTGGTTTACCGTGTAATCACGATGAAAGGTGAAGAACTGTTTATAGATAATCCCAGTCATTTACCTGCTCCTAACGACAGAGAAAAAATTGAGGAACCTTATGTTCAAGTAGAAATGATTACCCCGGAAACCTACGTGGGTAGTTTAATGGAATTGTCGCAAAATCGACGGGGGATTTTCAAAGATATGAAATACCTCGCCCAAGGACGCACGACATTGACATACGAGTTACCTTTGGCGGAAGTCGTCACTGACTTTTTTGACCAGATGAAGTCGCGATCGCGCGGTTATGCCAGTATGGAATATCATCTGATTGGCTACCGGGAAAATCCCTTGGTGAAGCTGGATATTATGATCAACGGTGATGCTGTTGACTCCTTGGCGATGATTGTTCACCGAGATAAAGCTTATGGTGTTGGGCGTTCCATGGCCGAAAAACTCAAAGAATTAATTCCGCGCCATCAATTTAAAGTGCCAATTCAGGCATCAATTGGTAGTAAAGTGATTGCCAGTGAACACATCCCGGCTTTGCGGAAAGATGTACTGGCTAAGTGCTATGGTGGTGACATCAGCCGGAAGAAGAAACTTTTGCAGAAACAGGCGAAAGGTAAAAAGCGGATGAAATCTGTGGGAACTGTGGATGTACCCCAGGAAGCTTTTATGGCTGTACTGAAATTAGATCAAACCTAACCATCAGAAAAAACTCAAACATGAACTACCCCACCCTACTTCGTTGAGGGTGGGGTTTCTACATCCCCACCAGTAGGTTGAGATTTCCGACGCTTCATTTGGGATAGTTGCCTCAAACTGCCAGTCGCCCGACGTTTTTTGGTAGAGCTACTCCCATCAGCGTCTACGAGGTTAGTTCCTAGCCCCGGTAGATTATTTTGACTCCAAAGCAGCATTACTTCAGCAGCAGCAATATCACGCTGTTGAGTATAACCACAATTAGCGCAAACATGAATACGCTGGGCTAAATTTTTCTTTTCTTGATGCCCACATTGAGGACAAGTTTGAGATGGCTTTACCTTCTTGGTAGGAACTTCTAAAAACACGCCTTGAACATCTTGCAATTTATATTTCAAGGCACTCCTTATCATTCCCATGCCTACATCAAGGATTGATTTATTTAGACCAGCTTTTTGCTTTTTGCGCTTACCTTTCTTAGCCTTGGCAGTCATTTTCTTAACTTCTAGCTCCTCAGTTACAACCATGCTATTACCGCTAATTATTTGTGTTGTAACTTGGTGTACCCAGTCTTGTCTTTTGTTAGCAACCTGACGACATAATTTGCTGACTTTTGACTGCGCTTTCTTCCACCTTCTAGAAGCCTTCTGTTTTTTCTTATAGTTAGGTGAGCGTTTACGACGTTTTGATTTACTGAGTTTTTTGATTTGCTGTTCTGCTTTTCTCAAAAATCTCGGTGCTTCAATTAGTCCATCCTTATCACCATTAGTCCAAGCAATTGCATCTTTACACCCTAAATCAATTGCTATTGTCCCGGTATTGGTTTGACGACTATTTTTGAGCAGTTCATCATCAATTTCTAATGCAATAGAGGCATACCATTTACCATTGCGGTAAACAATATCGCAAGTTTTAGGATTTCCCCATAACCTAGCTTTACCACGCATTTGAATTTGAGCAATTTTGGCTAACTCTAAATAACCGTTATCACCAATAGAGTGTACTTTCCATCCTGTACCAGATGGATATGTCCAGCCAGAATAATGTCTAATTGATTTGAATTTGGGATATTTTGTTAAACCCGTAAAAAATCTGTTGAATGCAAAGTCAACTCTTTTTAGAGTGGCTTGTAATGCTTGGGAATTGATATTTTTATATTCTGTCCACTGCTCCTTGAATGCTGGTAAACAATTTTGTTGGTCTAGATATTTGGTCGATTTACCAAACTTTTGATATTCGGTTTTACGGTGATAAACAGCAGCATTATACAGATCCTTATGGAGTCTGCGGTGGTAGTGCAATGTTTCATTTATTTTCTTGGTTGGATATAGCCTAAATGTTGCTCTACGCAATGCCACTATTTATCACCTCCTTGGTTTTGATGTATTGTTAATTATAGTCACTCTATAATCAGTTGTCAATATGGAAACCACTCTAAACAGGGCTTCTCACGCTGTTTACAATATTCAGTTACATATAGTGCTAGTAACCAAATATCGCAAGGATGTTATCAATCAAGCAATATTAAGTAAGTTACAAGAAGTTATTGACCGTGTATGTTCTAAACGCAAAAGTAAGTTATTAGAATTTAGCGGAGAAGAAAATCATGTTCATCTATTGGTAGACTTACACCCAGACAACAATATTTCTCAATTCGTTAGTTCGCTAAAATCTGCATCTAGCAGAATTATTAGAAGCGAATTTCAGGAATATCTAAAACAGTTTTATTGGAAAAAAGAAGATCCTAGTTTTTGGACAGATGCTTATTGCGTTATATCTGTTGGTGGCGCTTCTCTAGAAACTGTTAAGCAATATATCCAAAACCAAAAACAACCAAATAGCTGATATTGGTATTTGGCAAAAACTCAATCACCCTTGAGCCGACTAACCTGTGGTTAGTTTCGACTCAAGGGCATTTCGTTTCTACCCCGCTATCCATCCCCACCCTATAGAGGGATGGGGAATCTCGCGGATTTTTTGTTAAAAAACTTAATACCCAGATCCCCGACTTCTCTAAGGATACAGATGGCGAATAGGGGGTAAGACCCCTCATTTAACGTAAGAACAAGGCTTCTGTAGGCGATCGCATTATGATGATTGAGCCTCAAACCCTTGAAATCGTTAGGGTGAGGGGTGTCACCCCTGAATAGCCAGCTGCATCCTCTAAGAAGTCGGGGATCTATAGGAATCCGGTTTGGTTTCTGGATTTACTCGTAGAGGTAGGGAACAGGGGACAGGGAACAGGGAAAAAGGACTCAAGGTATAGGTCGTTTTGTATGGCTTACGCCACGCAAGCTATCAAAATTCAAATAGGACTGCTATATATCGAAATCAAATCTACCAACAGATGGGGAAATAGTACCGTTTGCAATTTTTAAGCACCCATACCTGAATATCGTTTTAAACCCGCACGCCACAGCAGACGATTTGCACCCAAAAATAACAATATCCAACCGACAAGTGATAAAAAGCCCCGCACTACATCCACCGGTAGCCCCACTAAAAGACTAACTGGGAAATTAATTAAATAGGGAAAAGGTGTCAACATAACTATTGTTCGCACAGGTTCAGGAAACATATCTAAAGGCGCAATTAACCCCGATAAAAATAAATAAAATAACAGCCAAAAAGTTTCCAAAGCGCTAGCACGTTCTGTCCAAAAGGCGAACAGACCAAAGGTATACTGAATTATAAACCGTAAGACAAAAGCTAGTATCACCGCTAACCCAAACAGTAAAAACTGCCCTAAATTCGGCAACCAAATAGCTTGGGGATAGAGGATAAAAAACAAGAAAATTAATAGTAATATAAACGGTATGCGAGCAACTCTTTCAGAAAGATGACCCGCTACGTGATGCCATACTGGGTCTATCGGTTGTAATAACCGGAATGACAGTTTACCCTCTACTACTTCCTTTTCAAAATCCCAAATTACCCAGACAACTGTTAGTTGCCTAACAAAGAAAACCGTAATAAAGTAACGGGCAAAATCCACGGGTGTTAAACCAAACTGTCCACCTTGCGCCGCCTGTATCCATACACCCATGAGGATAATTGGTAAAGCCCCAGCCAAAACCCATAAAATCAGTTCTGCCCGATACTCAAGCATATAGGCGTAGTAAACAGAAAGAAATGTCAAAATTTTCCTAATAATTTTTTTCACTTAAATCACGAATAATTTTTTATTGTGGAACAGGCATCTTGCCTGTTCTGGGCGGGCATCTTTGCCCTTCCCCACAAGAGTTTGAGTTTGATTTATGCACAAAATTAGTTGTGTTAGTGCATTATGCTGTAGGGTAACAGCACGTTGAATTATTGACGGTGCGTTGCGCTGCGCGACAACACACCCTACATTCTTAAATTACTACATACATTCTTAAATTACGAATTACAAATTACACCACACCTGCATGAAAAACCCTACCAATCACTTCTTCTATTGCCGGCTCAGTTACTGTTAAGTCGATGACTTCTAAATCATTCAAAATCTGAGATACTGTGCGAGTTAGCGCT
>PWQB01000433.1 GCA_003556955.1 Nostocaceae cyanobacterium CSSed10_463m | reverse complement strand
TAGCCTTTCTTCTTCGCAATTATTTTTCCACTTTTTCCTAAGATAACGAAATTCAGTTAATGTAGATTGTAGTGTACCCATTATTGTTGCAAGCTCAACTTTCTCTTTAATTTCATCAATAGTATCATTTGGTCTAATAACCACTTCTGTCAAATTACAGAACTGTTTATCCCTTAGAAGAATCTCGCCGCAAGGATTAGTTAAAAAATCATGATTGGTATCTCTTCTTCCAAATTTCTCAAGATGCTTTTTAGCACCCCATCGAGAAAAAATACCGCGTTCGCCTGACTTGCTTTCATATAACGAAAGCCACTCGTTCATAAAAATTTCAAACTCTGGCTTTTCAGTGTAAACTGCTGAATTGTTAGCCAACGCTCTTTGTGAATTGTCAATCCACCACTGCCCACTTTTTGCATTTCTCATTCTATCATCAGATAGGTTGGATCCGGACAACAGGGCAGATCTACGCACACCACCAACAACCACGATATCAGCAATCTTACAAACTAGATCATGACATTCCACAGACGACAATTTCCTACCGGCGGCTTTTGTCATTAAATTGACAGTAAACTCAAAAAGGTCATTAAGAGGCTCTGGTCCACTGGATCTTCCACCAAAAGTTTTTAGCGGGGCGCCTGCTGGGCGGAGCTTACTTAAATCCCATCTTGGTATCTTACCAACCCAAAGTAACGATAGAAGTTCTCTAAAAGAACTCGCCCAACCGATTTTAGAATCAGGAACCTCAATAGTAGTGTCTGTCTTATGGAATTCCTCAGCAACTTCTGGCAATTCACTAACATGTTGTCTTTCAACACTAAATCCAACACCAGTACCACACATTAAAATGTACAAGATTTCATCAAAATCTCTTATATTTGAAATTGCAACAAAACTACAATTGTAACCTGCAACTGCGTCCCTTTCTAAAGCAGGTCCTGCGGTCATCAAAGCTCTCATTGAAGGCATGCTTTTTAGACCTAAAACACCGTCTTCTAATCTATTTCTTTCCTTTTTATACATGTTTGATACAGAAGGAAATTTTTCTTCTATATATCTTTCAAAAAAATCAAAATACCGCCCCACTGTCTCGGGCCATTTCTCTCTTCGCCCCTTTTCCCAATCAAATCTTGAATATCTTGATAAAAAGATAAAATTCTGATACTCTGTTGGTAAATATTGCATTTATTCCTCCTGTTTTTATTATTCTTGAACCGCGAAGGTGAAGGAACCGACGTGACTGCTAATCACGTTTTTCTTTTAACTTACTTGACGAATGTCATTATCAAAGAATCGGTCTATCACTTTCACTGTGTCTCTTATGTTGTGCCAGATACTTATCTCGCCGAGTTCATAATTTAAAACATACTTATCTTCGACTATAGGAACGATAAGCCTATCTGAGCCATCATCTATTAAAATTATTCTTATATTAGTTTCAAAATCAGATAATTTTATTGTATAGTAAATCAATAAGCTAATTGAATTTTCACAAAAACTTCCTTGATTTAAAATCTCCCACGGCGTGGGCCAACTATCTGAATCATAAAAGTCTAAAGACCTAGTACCAATTGGCGCATTTGCCCAGTATTTAGCCACTTTATCTATGGCTTCAGTTTTTTCTAGACCTTGAATACTTTTTCTAAAATTTGCCCACTCGTGATATCTTTGTTCTGCTGTAAGATTATTCCAATCAGCCATGATTAGAAACTTCTCCAACGTCTCATGTTTACTATTCTGAGTTCAGCGTCGTTATTAAAATCATGACGGTATTTGACTATGATTTTCCCACCACCACTACCGCCAGTGGGTGAGTATTCAGCAGTGAAATCAATTGTTCCAGACGTGCCATCTTCTAACACAACAGCATCTTCACTTAACGTAGCATCACCTTGCGCGGTAGAGCCAACAATAGTCATTGATCCCACTGTTCGGTGATTCTCTGAGCCGCTTTCTGCAGTTACGGAAAAATCTAAAATTACAGAATCGGATTTAGTTATATCAAACTCTAATCCATTATTTGTTAATGGTTCAAAGTCTGGATACGATGCGTTTGGTGGAAGGGTGAACTCTTTTGGGTTGTTGTATAGCGCATCTAAAATAGGCTGTTTGTTCTTAGGGGCAGTGACTTCTATGTTAAGCGTACTAGTAACTAGTCCAATTGGCACAAGAAAATTGATAACTTTAGCTACAGAAAATGCTTGCTCATGACTGTCCAATTGAATTAACGAATCATTTATAATTTGTAAATCAACACCAATGTCAGATAATTGAAACTCCGTACCTGAGTCAGTGGATTCATCCATGTCAATCTTGCCTGGGTTTTCAGTATTATAAGTGTTTAAGTTACTTATAATTGCAGATTCTTCACCATCGGGTATAGAAACAAATATAACTAAACTACCATCCCAAGAAACATTATTGTCCGCACTAACGATTGATTGAAATTCAAAAAAGTTATCTTCATCGAAACCAGCCTCTAAATAAATCTTAATTAAATTATTATCTAAGACATTCTGTAACTGCTGGACACCGTTAACAATTCCTGTAAATATCTCAACACCTGGGTCTCCCTCGTTTGGGTTACCGCCAATAAATACCTGTTCAGTATCTTCAGCAAAGCCGAATTCGCCCTCTTTTAGTGGCTGTGGTAATCTATATCTTTTACCGCGCCTGACTTGAACTCTTGATACTACTAAATCTGTTGGATCCATGTTAGCCTCTTTTCGTATACATTTTATATTATTTATCTATTAAAATGGTCAAAATACTCTTCAACGAACTTAGCCCATTTTACAGAAAACTGTTCAAACTTATCGCCTTCTAAAATAAACTCTTGATACTGTCCGTCGTGAGTAGCTAGCATAATCACGCCTTTATTAATATTAGTATTGAATATTTGATTATGAGCGTGAGCGTATGCTACTAATTGGCAAAAATAACTTTCAATCCATTCTTCTTTT
Source organism: Nostocaceae cyanobacterium CSSed10_463m (assembly GCA_003556955.1). The sequence continues at coordinate 2,289 of PWQB01000433.1, read as the reverse complement.
TTAAAACTTTTTGCATTTTTAAAATCAACTATAGCAGCATCGCCATTATGCACTGCTACCATGTCTGCGGTACCGGCATATAGGCCTGGATAATACAAAGCAACTTCACAACCCCAAACCTCATCTATCTTTTTCAATCCTTTATTTATAATTGCCGATGCCATCATAACCGACAGGGGGTTTCCCTTAGGCTTCTTTCCTTCTACAATATAATCTTCTATTATTTTGTGTAGCTTGCTACCAACATTGGCTGACCTATTTGTAATTTTATCAGCTTCTTCTTTTCCTACACGTTCTCGCCACTCGTATAAAAATGATTTGTCGGTACAACAATCAAGAATAGTAGTAACGGATGGTAATTTTTTACCTTCCGCGACATAGTGTCTTTTTCCGTTATGATTAGTTCTTTTTAAGGCAGGGTAATTATAAGGCGTGGTCACCTTCATGTATAACGTCCTTGTTAATTTTTATGTGTGTATTACCAGACAATCTTCCACTGGAGTGTTATTCCAGTGTCTGGGTTTACTTGTGTGGTTATTTCATATCCACAAGATTGAAAATACTTTATTACTTCGTCAAGTTGTCTTCTTATTTCTCGATTAATTTCTTGCGTACACGACACGGCTTGATATTTTGCACTAATAAAACCAAACTCGCTTTCATCTACTTCAAGGTCCACTGTAGCGCCTTGACCAGAAGATCCACTTGCTGCTATTACTTCAGCAGAAGGATCAGTGTACCCAAAACCGCCATCAATTAATTCGATCTCTAAAATTTCACCGGTGGTTTCATCAATATCCGTAACAAGTACAGACGCATTTTGTCCAGTATTATCTGTTATTTCAACAGTAGGAAAAACATCGTTGTATCCTGCGCCGCCTTCTAGTATAACTATTTCCTCAACTCCACCACCCTGAGCAGCGTCTTGTACTACCACTAAACCACTAAACCCAGTACCATATGGGTGAGTAATTGAAATAGAAGCTTGTTCATCACTGTAACCAGAACCACCATCAATGACCTCAGCATCTAAGATTTCACCATTAGATCCGACTTCAGTGACTTCTATAATAGCACCGGAACCAGTTGAGTGTATTACGTCTAAAGCATCGCCGATTGTGTATCCTGTGCCAGGATTAATAATTAAATCTGCCAACGATCCTTCAATTAAAGAATTATTATCAATGTCGATATCAATATCTGCATCACCATTGCCTGCTTGAGTAGCGTCTATAAATGCTATATCATACCCTGTTCCTGATTGTGATATATTAAGTCCAGTAATAGCACCATCATTATCAACATCAGCGGTTAACTCAGCACCCACGCCTGTATCATGATCAATTTCCACCTCAGCTGGTATTGGAAAATAGTCCTCGCCGCCGGCAGTAAGAATTGCATTATTTATTGGATTAAGTGCGGTGAAAGGGGTACTATCATTAATAATAACACTCAGCTTATTATCATCAATAGCATCAAAAATTTTGTCTTGAATGGCACAGATCTCAGCTAAGACTAGTCTATCATTACCAGCTTTAATCCTAGCATGTTCTGCACTTAGTAATGTACTCATTCTATACCACGCTCAATTTGTTTTTTAGCAAGTTGCCTCACAACTTCTCTGTTTCTCTCTTGCGCGTCCTCGCCGCCACTAGCTGATGGTGTACTTGACGCTGCAAGATCAATTTTATGTTTCGTCGCAGTCTGCACCATTTCATGACCGTTGAGCATGTTTAACAAGCTATCTGATGTTACTGAATGCCCTATGTCATTTAACTGTGAGACTACTGTGTCTGTTTCTATTGTGTCCATTCCAGACGCTTTAGCTGAAAATAATAAATCGTCTAAAGCAACTGTTATGTCATCTTTATACTCAGAGCTTTGGTTTAGGATCTTTTTTTTTCAGAAACTACTCTTTTACCTTTAGCCTCTTTAATTTTTGTCTCTAACCTTCTAATCTCTTCAGCAAGCCTTTTAACCTTCCGTTGCTTGCTTTCTTTTGTTGCCCTGCCCAATGGTTCATCATCGTCACCAACATTGTCGATTTCAAAATCGTCCTCTGGTTCAGTTGGCTCAGGGACTTCATCGCCAAATGGATCATCAACGTCTGCATCACTATCATCAATGTCTCCGTCGTCCATATCAAGATCGCTAACAGAGTCTACTGGTCTACCTTCTCCTACGTTATAGACAGCATTGTCTACTTCGTCTTTGGACGTTCTTAACTGATCTAGTGCAGACTGTAATTCGCCATACATTTTGTCTGAAAAGGATTCAGCGATATCTACG
>PWQB01000359.1 GCA_003556955.1 Nostocaceae cyanobacterium CSSed10_463m | reverse complement strand
GAGAAGGAACTTTCTTTCTACCAAGCGGAATACACCGATGATAACCGGTACTACGAAACAATCGCAACGCTTATTTTCAACGGCAAGGATGCCGCTAATTCAGCGGTCTTTACGAGCGCGTTAAGATGTTGCAATGTGGTGCTTGTTCTTTGGGGGAATGATTGTTCTGGCAGAATCTTGGGAGTGGATTTGTTTGGCGACAGTTTCGCAACCCCAATTCGACCAATGCGAATAACACGACACTTGGACGCGGGCGGTCAGGTAGATAGTGACGAGCCGCGAGACGAACTAGATTTGACAGCACGTAACTTGTCAACCCCAATTTTCCACGATGTGGATTGGGCTGACTTTCAAAGCCATCTTCCTGCATGACCTATGAACCAACCGACTTAGCGAAGAAAAGCCCAAAGGTGCTAAAACTTGACGGCAAACTAATAGCGATAGGAGCGGAGGTGGTTAGAAAGCCACCTCCACCCTACAAGCGGCAGGTTATACCGGAGGCGACCAAAACCGAGTATAAGAAATTATACAAAAAAGGCTTCAAACGATACATAAAAGAAGTAGATGTTAAAACTGAAGAACCCAATACCGAGAATTCAACAGGATCCTCAACGGGTTAGAAAGCTCTTTGAAAAATTTGGTATCGTTCCCTATTATGGGAATAGTCAACGAAGTTCTCATAACGTATTGAGATTGTTTTTTGACCTTTGTAAAAACAGCCCATCGCACCGGGCTTGCATTCGCGACAAGTGCGAATATAGTTTTGGTGCCGGAGTTCAGTTTGCGCAGAAATCAGTACCGGGGTTGTATGTGGAAGAAGACTTAACGCCTTCCGAAATTCAACCCACTTTAGATTCTTTTGAAAATTACGGGGTTAAATTAACTTCGATAATTGAGAGTTCTAAGCAGATGCTGCGGTCCGAGTACGAAAGCGGAAACATTTGGTTGTGGGTGAAATTGATTAACGTTGCCGGGGAGTGGAGAATTAGATGGGAGGTTGTGGATTACCTTAATGCCGCGTTACTCAGAACTGATTTCAACGAGCCGCGAAAGGTTGTTATTACAGAAAGTTGGGACGATCAATGGTGGGCGATTAACCCTCCAAGTGTGGTTTCGGTTTCAACGATGGAAGATGTGAATTGGGATCAAACAGAGGATGGGTTTGAAACTGTTTTTCACCTTAAGAACGAGGGGTCAATTTATTACGGAAGACCAATAGTTGAGTCAATTCTGGAATGGTTGTTTGTGGAGTTTAGTTACGGAGGATTAACGGCTAAGATCAGTTCAACGGAAATCGTTTCTAAGAACGTAATAGCCATCGAAAACGAACCATCGAGCATTGGTAGTAATGAAGACGAGAATGAAGAGGATGGCGTTGCGCAATTAGGTAGAACCTTAAGGAAATTGACAAGCGCGGAAGGGGATTATGGTGACGTTCACAGTTTGGGCGTATTTGGTTATCCTCAAGGTGTTAATCAACCAACTGTTTTGAAATTCGATGTGAACCGGGATCACGAGTATCAGGAAAAGGCATTAAATCAAGCCAGTTCAATTATTCATGCGGTTCATGGTTGGGATAAGGTTATATCCGGAATGGAAAAAGCGAGTAGCGGGATAGGTTCAGAAATGATAATAAACGCTTTTATGCGGGTGAATATCGGAACAGTCCAACCGATACAATCGAAATACTCAAGCGTTTGGAATTCAGTGTTACAAAGTGCTTACGAAGTAATCGAAGACAACACAGAGATATTAGGGATAGGATTTGCGAGTTTAGCAGATTTAATGATCGAAAAAATGACTAATGACGAGTCTACTCAGCAGCAGTGAAGTTATACATTTTAGCGGAATTTCAAGAGATTTTCCACCGTGCGACTTTAGGCTTCTGTATAATGTGGAGTTGACAGAGTTTCGGAGGTGCTTAGGTTTAGATTTTTACACGGATTTACAGGATGACCGGGTGGATTATTCTGAAAGTAACGACTGGCAGAATGGAACAACTTACATCCAAGGTGACATTGTGATTAGAAATGGTGTTCCTTATGTAAGTTTAGAAAATAGTAATCAGTCTGAACCACCAAGCGCGAAATGGGAGATTGCCCCGAAATTTACGACTGAGTGCTATAATGATTTGTGGTGTTTGTTTTTGGGAGAGTATTTGAGTTGGAATGCGATTAAGGACAAGTTTGCATTTGTTCAGTATAATCTTTCCGGGGAGGGGATTCAGTTGATAAACACCAGAGCGGGTAGAAGTGCAGATGTGAGCGAGTTTAAAATATATGGTGCAAGTGTTGACAAAAAAATAGAGGATTTGTACAACAATATGGATCACTATTTGAAGAATAATTGCGAAGAAGAATTTAAGAATTACAAGGGTAACTTAGACGACTGCGAAGATGGTAAATGTACGAAAGGGAATAGATACCGCGTTGGCTAATTTTGTCTCCGGGTTCATAAGTTGGAATCTGAAAAAAGGGGGGAAGTTGGCAGACGACAAGCAAATAAAAGAAAGGCTGGAGGTTTGCTCTGGTTGTGATAAAAAGGGAATAGTTGAACCTTTGCCGCTTGTAAAAATGGAAGGTTGCACTGAGTGCGATTGCCCGTTGGCTACAAAAGCAAGGTTTACAGAGATTCCGGTCGATGGAGAAGTGACTGCAAAGAAATTGTTATTGAAAAGTGGAAATCAAATTGTAAAATGCCCTTTAAATAAATGGGCGCAAATAGATGAAAAATATGGAAAACGGTAGATTTAGGGGAAACCCAGAAGCGAATTTAACTAACTCAACAAGATTCAACAAGTGTGATGACAGCACGGTTTGTGTTGACACCCTGGAAACGGGAGAAACATTAGACGATGAGGCTGTGACGCTATTTGTTTACGAGGGTGAGGATTACGTTGTTGACCTGACAGTTGATGACACAGAAGGAATTGTTGACGCGATACTTGAAATAATCGCACCTTTCGAGATTGACCCAATTGTAACTGCTGATTTGACAGAGGGAACACTAACAATCACTCACGCAGGAGCCGGAACACTTTCAAGTGCAACTGTCGATGATTCAGCAGAGGAGTTTACAAGGGATTGTGATTAATGGATGACATAGTGTACTTAACTGTTGGGCTTATTGGAGGACTGTTAGCTGTAATAGCGTACTTTCTTAAGAGGAGAGATCAACAGATTGACGACATTCAGAGGAAGCACGATGAAAAGTTTGAGAGGTTGTACGAGAAGGTTAGCCACATAGAAAAGGACGTGGGGGAAATTCCCCACCTATACAACGAACTAAGAAGAATTGAAGCGATAACTCGCGTTCACTCAGAAGAATTAGAACAACTAAAAACAAAGTTATGAGCAAGGATTTGATCAGATCAATACTCGCCTCAATTGGCACTGCGGTTGCCATAATTTTTGGCCTTTCAGAGCAGGTAATATCTGCACTGGTTGACAACATTGTGATTGTTATATCTGCCGGATTGGCAGTGTACGAGTTGCTTTTGTCAGGCCTAAAACCAGCAGACGATGACCCGCCAAGAATTAAGTAGTTCAGAAGAGTATTTTCAGCACTTACCATCGAAGCCGCTGGCCGAAAGGTTGGCGGTTTTTGATTATATTGCAAAGTTGTTTGCGCTATTATTGAAGTTTGCCGCTAAGAACTTTATAGTGGGTGGTAAGTTTGTGAAGCCTTCATTGTTTAGGATTGGATTATACATTACCTGCCTGCGAATAATTATCGCTATCATTAAGGATATTGTCGCAATAAGTAAGGGTGAATTTCCGGGGGCTGCTTTTCGGATCTTGGATAAAAGGCAGCTTACTTAGTAGTTAAAATTACCAATCCACCCCTAACTATCCTCTTCCTGTCTAATTAAATCCTGTATAGCTTCATGTTTGCTTCTGCCCCTCCCGATTGGGTCGCCCTCGTCGTAATCTTCCCGCGTGGCACTCCAGTCGTAATTTCTTAACGGTATTGGAGGGAATTCGTGGTGAGTTATTATTTTTGCCTTCATTTTTGATTATTATACTCTGTGTTTTACAAATCTTCTCTCTCTCATCATAGCTTCTGCCATTCTGTAAGACTCTTGAGCAACATAATCCTCCACGGTATCTCTCGAATCTCTTTTCCCATTTGCGCTATCCATACACATAGCCCTCCACATTTCGGGGTTAGACATGGCTGCCTGCATTGCTTTTGCTGCAAAATAATCTTTAGTTGTGATTTCCTTGTCCATCTTTTAAATTTAACCCACGTGCGGGGTGGTTTGAAATTGCGTATTTACTCCATTTTGGGAGGCTAAACGCTATAAAAGTTCGTTTAGCGACAAGTTGTAGCACATTAGATTTCGATAGCATCCACGCTTTGTTCACCTTGTAAAACTTCATCCTTAAATTGTTCTACTGTTAGGTCAGTCATTCCTTCAATCCATTCCTTTGTATATTCGTCTTTTTGATTTGAAAGTATAGCCATCTTCATAGCTTGTATTTCATTTTCGGCTTCAAAAACTTGTGCTATGGCATTGTTTTCAAAAAGACTTACGTAAGCTGTTGCAAATTTTTTCATAATTAACTAACGCACCACAACAATTTACACAAGTAATAGCCGTTGCAGTGCTTGTTTTTAAAGCTATTACTATTTATTAAGTTAGTTTTTAATTCGATACTTTGTGATTTCTAATCGGCTACTACTCATGCAATAGACGTTGTAGCACATTAGAATAGCAATTCCAATTGCTTATTCACACTTTTTGTAAACTTTTTCAATTCAATCTTGTCAAAATTGTAATTGACAATTTCATCTATGACAATCGCAAATTCATCTCCTTCGTATAGTGCTTTCAGAAATCCATTATCATCATATTTCTCTCTTACCTTTTCGATGGTTTTGATTAAGGCATTGTTTATCTGCTTATCTTCAAGTTTGACGGTCAGCTTGATGTCGTAAGATTTGTATTCATCGCTTAGGTCGGAGATAAATTTACTGTAATCGTCTGTATATAGAAGTTTGCAAAATGTTTTGCTGCCCAATTTCCAGCTAAATAATATCAAGGAAGCGATAGATAGTTTGTCCTCTACGCTGTAAATCCCTCGTGTTGTCTCGTAAACTATTGGTTCTATTTTCATTTTCGATTTTTAAAATAACGTACTACAACACTGCATATAATGCAGCTTCGTTCCTCAGCCGACACCATATGCGATGCCGTTATAGGCAAGCTATTTCCTCAATATAACTCCGCTAAAACCGAAGCATATCAAG
>PWQB01000369.1 GCA_003556955.1 Nostocaceae cyanobacterium CSSed10_463m | reverse complement strand
ATAACTGATAACTGATAACTGACCACTGTTTTTCCTGGTGTCTATTGCGCGGTGGAACCACACTGATCCCTTCCCGAACTCAGAGGTGAAACGCTGCTGCGGCGACGATAGTTTAGGGGTATCCCTACGCAAAAATAGCTCGATGCCAGGTTTATATATCGAATAAACAAGAGCCTCTTCTACAATTGAAGGGGCTTTTGTTTTTTCTCTTTGCTTGTTTTTTGAACGTTACATTTATCTAGCTAACCTGTGTTCAGGATAATCTGAAACCTCGATTTTGTTGTGATTCTGGCTGAATACTTACGATATGCCGTAGGCTTTACGTGTAGCGTCTCTTAGAGAGTGGAACAAAGTGGAACGACACAACTACAGGGGTTTTGGGATTGCTTCCCTTCGGTCGCAATGACAATTTTTCTCCTGGATATGATATTTACAGCAGTTTTCATATATTTAGACCACACGCTGATATCTGTATTTCTTTCTTCCTTTGCGCCTAACGCACTTCGTGCTTCGCTTCGCTGATGCGCCTTTGCGTGAAACATAAAAATGTGGTTCATTTAGCTGAAAATCACTGTAATAGGACTTACGCAATAACTCTCTGCAATCCTCCTTCCTTCTCTTCGATGGCTTACTCACCAAGCATAACTACCTCTATATATGTAAAGATACAAATTTAATCACATATGCTAACCCTGTTTGAGTCTTTAAATTGGTAAAAATAAAAGGTTTATTACCGCGCATTTTTTGCGTGTCTCGTTTCATCACATCTAAATCTGCTCCTACATAGGGTGCAAGGTCAATTTTATTAATCACTAATAAATCAGATTTAGTAATACCGGGGCCACCTTTGCGGGGAATTTTATCACCAGCCGCTACATCGATGACGTAAATTGTTAAATCTACTAATTCGGGACTAAAAGTAGCTGCTAAATTATCACCGCCACTTTCTAAAAATACTAAGTCTAAATCAATAAATTGGTTTTCTAATTGTTCAATTGCAGCTAAATTCATGGAAGCATCTTCGCGAATTGCTGTGTGGGGACATCCTCCTGTTTCTACTCCCAAAATGCGATCGCTGGTCAAGACTTGAGAACGTACCAAAAATTGAGCATCTTCTTGGGTATAAATATCATTGGTCACTACAGCAATTTGATACTTTTCACGTAAGGCTTTACACAAAGCATCAACTAAAGCTGTCTTTCCCGAACCCACAGGGCCAGCTACCCCAACACGCAATGCACTCATTTTCCTCTATCTAACTCCTAAACAATCTTGTATATTGGGTTTCGTGCTGCATACTCGCTAAGGACAAACCCCAACTACAACAACTGAGTTCGTCATCTTCTAAAACTAGTATTTTCTCTACAGCAGTGCTAATTAATGGTTGTAACTCTAGTAATAATTCTTGTCCCGCAGTTTGACCAAGGGGAATAAGTTTCACTCCAGATGTAATCAAATTACTAGCCCAACTATGCAGATATGCTAGTAAAGCAGCTTGAATATTTATTTGCCAATGAGCTGTAGCAATACCAAAAGCGATCGCATAATTGCAAGGATTACCCACTGTATTCACTAAAGGTATAATCTCTGGTTGTAGTTTACTAAGTAACTGGGTAAGCGATCGCCCCATCTGCCAACTAGATGCCCGTAATTCTTGGGTTTCCCTAGCAGCAGATAACCACATATTCCAATGGGATAAAGCTGAAGTATCCCCGATACTCGCCGATTGTGCGGATCTTACCATCACCGCCGCATCTAACCGAACTGCCCCACAATGTAATTCTGCTTCTAACCAATGTTTAAGACTAGCTTGATCTGAAATAGTACCATTTTCCACCAGCATTTCTAAGCCTTCAGAATAGCTATATGCTCCCACAGGCAAGCCAGGACTAGCTAACTGTAATATGTATAAAAAATTGGCATCAGTGAGGGTGATGGTGTCCATAAGCGCCTAATTCTGGCTGAAATGGTAAGGTTTCCTCTGTAACTTCTAGTCCCAGTTGTTCCAGCATTGTGCGTAAAACTGAATCTGGTAATAGGCGTAAATAGCTAGAGGTAATTTCTACAGGTACATGGCGATTTCCCAAATGGTACGCTGCGCGCATTAATAAAAGCGGTGTTTGAGCAAAAACCGTTAAAACTGTTTCTGGTTTGGCAATAATTCTGATGAAATTGCTATTGGTTTCGTCTTGTAAAATATCACCATCTCGCAGTAATGTCCCTCTGGGTAAACGCAAAAATACAACTTTTCCATCCTCTGTTTCAAAGCGATGACGGCTGCGGGTGCGTTCTTCGGCTGTGAGTGCTAGGTTCAAAGTAACGGAAACATTAGGGTTAGGGGGGTGAAGTTGGGTTAAAGTTAGCATCATTCATGCCCAAGTTAATTAGTTACGATTAGCACAATCATTTACTCCCACCCCCGATCCCCCGCAAGGCAATACTGTTCGGTTAAGCAAATTCGTGAGCCGAAAACCCTTGTAGAGACGTTCCATGGAACGTCTCTACATCCCTTAACCGAAAGGTATTGCCCCGCAAGGGAGGCTACGGTGTACACACAAGTTAAGAGACTCCACCCCCTAACCCCTCCGGTGCAAGCGAGGAGGGGAACTGGATTTCCGCTTAAATCTTGTTTTTCAGACTGGAAACTCTCTTTGATTCAGGATCTGTGTACACCGTAGGCAAGCGAGGAGGGGAGATAAGTGATCAAACAGATACTAAGCGTCGTAAAGATTCAGCCCGACGTTTGGCAGTGGTATTATTGGGGGCAAATTTTAATGCCTCTTCATACATTTGTAGTGCCTGAGCAGTTAATTTTTTCTTTTCGTAGGCGTGTCCGAGATTGTTCAATGCTGTCACGTAGTCTGGTTTAAGTTTGAGAGCTTCTTTATACTGACGGATTGCTAAATCATATTGCTCTTGGCTAAAGTAAACATAGCCTAGTCCGTTGTAAATAGGGGCGCTATTTTCTTCTTCTTCTTCGGCAGCTTTTAGAGCTTTTTGAAATAGCACTATCGCCTGAGAAAATACTTGTTTTTCTGAATAAATACTGGCTAACTCATAATATTCCTGAGCTGTACCTTTTTCTTTCTCCAATTTCTTGCGTAACCTTGATAAAGCACTTTCACGCCTGCGAGTTTTGAAAATTTGGCGGAAAACATTCACAACTGCGAATGAAAGCAGACCTACAAAAATTGAGAGATAAATAATGACTAAATTTTTATCCATTGTCTGCAAACACAAATATTAAAAGCTACTTCTGTCTCTATTATCGGACACTTGGGAGATGCTGGAAATCAGGGTGATATTTCTTCACTTTATTTTTATTATTGAGAATTTTTTAAGGTAAGCCCCAATATTCAACGCGTTCTTTGAGCCAACCCTCTGCTGTATATTGAGCGATCGCTTCATTAACTTGTCTTCTTAACTGATCGTACTGCAATCCCTTGGGCATGACGACAGATAAGGGTTCAGTTGATAGCTTGGTGGGTAAAAGCCGATATTCGGGATATTCTTGCACCCAACCAGTCAAAACACTAGCATCGGCAGCAAATGCTACTACTGTATTATTTTCTGTGAACGATCGCCCTTCCTGATAGGAATTAACTCCCACTAACTGGGCTTTTGGCACATAGTACCGCACTTGGGCAATTGTACTGGAGTTTTTCAGCACGGCAATTTTGCGGTTCGCTAAATCACTTAGCTGGCGCACAGAGGCATCTTTTGTGACTATGACTGCACCATCAAAGTAGTAAGGAACACTGAAACTAACTAACCGCGCACGAGACTCGGTTGCTGTGACTCTGGCGATCGCTAAATCCACTTTATTATTTAAGACTACAGACAAGCGATCGCGGTTGGCTACTGGTTGGAATCTGACAGCATCCGCTTTCCCTAACAAATCCAACGCCAGACGCTTCGCCAAGTCAATTTCTAAGCCTTGTAAATTACCGTCAACATCTCTAAATCCCAAGGGACGTAAGTTATCTTTAACGGCAATATTTAAATAACCTCTTCGCTGAATTTCGGGCATTTCGGCGGCAGATGCCATAAATCCCCAGAAAAAGCAGAAAACACAAAAGATAGTAGCGGATAATACCAGATGTAACTGATTAATTTTTAGCCATCTGTTACATCGGTACTGCATCCGTTACCATCCTTATCCTTTAGCTTGCAGCGCTAATTCCGCAACCTTGCCGAAACTAGCGGGATCAAGAACTGCCAATTGTGCCAACATTTTGCGATTTAGTTGGATATCAGCTTTTTTCAAGTTGCCGATCAACTGACTGTAACTCAAACCATGTTGCCTTGCAGCTGCATTGATCCGAGCAATCCACAGACGACGAAAATCGCGCTTTTTCTTTTTGCGATCGCGGTAGGAACTGCGAAGCGCCTTCATTACCTGTTGGTTAGCGGTTCTAAACAAAGTGGAATGAGAACCACGAAAACCTTTAGCTAATTTGAGAATTTTATTGCGGCGTTTACGAGCTACATTACCGCGCTTTACTCTGGTCATAATTTATTTCCTGAAAAACTTACAAATAAGGAAGCATCAAACGCACGTTATCTTCATCGCGTTCGTGTACAAGTGTGGACTTGGACAGGCTACGCTTTTTGTTAGAAGACTTGTGTTCTAAAAGGTGATTTTTGAAAGCTTTGCGACGGACAATTTTACCGCTACCAGTGGCACGGAATCGCTTGGCTGCTGCTTTACGAGTCTTGAGTTTAGGCATGGTCTGACTTTAATTAGACACAATCCATAATTATATACTATTATTTACAGATTTAAGTGGCTCAAGTAACTACACATTCAGGAAACTGACGTTTTAATGCCGGAAAAACGGGACAAGGCGCTTGTTCTTGTAAATTTTCTGGTTTACTCCACGTAAAAGGTGCTTGCTGTGATGCAGACATCCACAATAGGCGCTTGGCTCGTGTCATCGCCACGTAGAGTAAACGATATTCCTCAGAAGTTTTCAAATGTTTTGCCTGTTCCCACGCTTGGGAAACAGCAGGTATATGATATTCGCCGTGGAGTGCAGTCCGAATTTGGGCGCGAGCTACTTCTGATAAAGTAAAGTCGCCTAAAAACTGGCTTTTGGGAGGAACCCAAAATTTACCAGGAATTAAGTTTTCATGTAGAAAGGGCATAAATACATAGTCCCAATCTAATCCCTTAGCTTTGTGCATGGTGATAATTGTCAGTTGACCGCCACGGGTATAACGCGCGTCTAAATCATCTGTTTCCACTGCTTCAAACCGTTCCGAAGTGACAATTTCACTTAAAGCTGAAAGCATTGCTTCCATTGAATTGTTCTCAGTTATTTGCTGGTTTACCCGTTCGGCGAGTTTGTCAGCAGTTGCCAATTCGGCTTGGTCGTATTTTAAAGTTAAAGCCAAAAAAGCAATCAGTTGATATAAAGGCAGTTCTAACCGAGCGCGGAGTAAACTCCGACACAAATGTGCGGATTTTTTGACTGTATCTGACTGGAGTTCTGCTAAAGGACTAGGATACAAAAATTCTTCTGGTAGACTAGCGAGGGCGTTGAGGTCTTGGGTAGGAATTAATTGACGCTGTACCAATACTTCTAAAGCAGCTTTGAGGTAGTCAGGAGAATGGGGGCGATCGCAAAATTGCAATAATCCCAACATTTCTTGGGGAATATGAGAACGGCGATCGCTTTCGCCTACGTCATAAAGTGTAATTTTATGCTCCTTACACACAGGAGTTAACATCTCTGTTAGCCAGCGTCCTTGGCGATGTTCTCGCACCAAAATAGCCCCACTAATTTCTTTGGGATTCTGAGTAAATAACTCAACCACTCTTTGAGACAATAATTCCACTGTGTGATAAATATCACAGGGGGTATAAAGTTCTAGTCCTCGTCCCACTGGTAATGGATTGGCATTTGTTTGAGGATCACTAATATTAACGGGGCGGATATTTTGAGAACGAAAGGGAAGTGGTTGATTTTTGAGTTGATAAAAGCTGTTTACCCATTCTAAGGCGAAGTTAGCGGCGGCGATGATAATTCGGGTACTGCGTCCAGCTTGATCCATTGTGGCTAATTTACCCAGGCGATCGCACACTCCGCAAAACTCCCGAAAATAAATCGGATCAGCTGGCGTAAAGGTCGAGTTAATCGCTTGATTAGGATCACCAACTCGCACTAACTGGAGTGCTTCTTGAGTGCTGAGTGCTTCTTGAGTGCTGAGTGGGGAGACGCGATTTATCGCGTCTGTACAAGAGAGTGCTGAGTAAGTTTCTTCACCCCTGCCCCCTGCACCCTGCCCCCCTGCCTCTTCTCCCTGATTTGTTGCCAAAATCTCTAACAGCTGTGTCTGTAAGGGGCTAGAGTCTTGGGCTTCGTCTTCAAATACTGCAAAAACTTGATTTTGCTCGATGCGACGGGCGCTGTCATTTTCCAAGACACGCAAGGAGGCTAAAATCATATCGTCGTAGTCGATAAAATCACGCGATCGCATTAAATTCTGATATTGTTCATACAATCCCGCCGCTATCCGTAAAATTCTATATTCATCTGTAGTTTTTTGACTCCATTCCCGCAGTTTTTCTGGCAATATTCCCGAACTTTTAGCTTCATGAATGACTGTACTGGCTAAATCTGGTAAGATTTCTGTTCGTAACACTGACTGACGGCGTAATCTTTCTGTCTCTTCACCGTCAAATTGATGCCCTTCTAGCAACCGAGAATAAAGTTCTGGATTGTTATTAATCCATTGTTCTACGGCTGTGCGAATAAAACGGTGGCTTTGGTTGGGTGTAATTAACGTGACATTTTCTAATTCTAAGCCTGAAAAATTCGGGTGACGACTGGCAATATTCAAGGCTAGACCATGCAGAGTATAAACAGCAAAGCCTGTTGGAGGTAAAGATAATTGTTTTAAATATCCGCGAATTTTTAATTTAATATTGGCAGCTGCTGAACGTGTAAAGGTAACAACTACAATGTGACGGCGAGCAGATGGACGGGAGTCAGCACAGATTTGGTATTGTCGGGCGATGGCGATCGCCACTGCTGCGGCCATACCTGTGGATTTACCAGCCCCAGGAACGGCGGAAACAGCCAATGGACCAGATTGCCAATCAGCCATCTGTTGTTGTCCTGGACGTAGTTGATTGCGGATCTCTAAAATCTTCTCTTGTAATTTTGACTGGAGAGATTCTTGAGGCACTGTAGCAGTAAAATGAGTGTCTGACATAAGGTTTTAGATTTTAATTGAAACTGAAATTATCCATACGCAGACTGAGCATTTTTGATGGGAATATAGCACAAAATTATCAGTATTCATCTGTGGATAATTAATATTTGATATGCCTATGGCGATAAATTTACAGTATGAATAAATCATGACAAATCGCAAACTGTATTTACATTATCTAGGTTTAGCTGGTGCAATTGCTCTGGGTGCTGTCTTACGTTTTTGGCATTTAGACTTAAAATCTCTGTGGATGGATGAAGTAATTACTGCTATTTTCAGTTTGGGTAAAAATTATCATGATTTGCCCTTAGATGTGTTATTTCCTCTGCAAGGTGTCCAGGCAATTTTTACTTTCCAGTTTGGGGTTAGCTGTGATCAAATTGCTGCAAATCTGGCTAATCAGTCTACTCATCCGCCGTTGTTTTTTTGCCTCATGTACCGTTGGTTAGGGTGGATGACTCCCTTGGGTTCAGAGTGGGTGGCAAAATTGCGATCGCTACCTGCTGTATTTGGAGTAGGTGCGATCGCCGCAATTTATGCTGTCAACCGCATTGCTTTTTACCCCACATCGGGAATTATCGCCGCTTTAATTATGGCGACTTCACCCTTTGCTGTTTACCTTTCCCAAGAAGCACGGCATTACACTATGCCTATGTTCCTGATTACTTTAGCCTTATGGGGACTAATACAAATTCAACAGGATATTTTTGGGCAGCAACGCCTGAGAGTTTGGGTGGTGATTTTATGGTCAATTATTAATATTCTTGGTATTTATGTTCATTACTTTTTTATTCTGGCTTTCATTGCTGAAATTATCACATTCTTATTATTGATATATAGGGGTAAAAATCAGATAAAGAACCAACGCCGAATTTATCTAACTTTAATTATATCAATTTTTGGAGTTATCCTTAGTTTCCTTCCTTGGTTGCAGGTAATGTTGAGACATTCTCAAAGTAGTGAAACTCATTGGTTACCTGCAACTATGCACATTGCCCCACTATATCAAACTTTAATGACTTGGGTGTTAATGGTAATTGCTTTACCAGTAGAAAATCAGCCTGTATTAATTACAGTTATTTGTGGTTTTCTCATGGTAGCTTTTAGTATTTGGTTGTGGGTACAGGTCTACAAAGGTTTAAAAAAACTGTGGTTTGATAAGAACACTCATTTTGCAACATTCACGCTTTTAAGTTTTACGATTCTTGTGTTGATGCAATTTTGGGGAATAGCCTATTTATTAGGTCAAGATATAACTATTGTTCCCCGCTATAGCTTTGTTTATTATCCCAGTTTTTGTGCTTTATTAGCAGCTAGTATTAGCAAAATTCACAAATCACAACTGATCATTTTGCTGGTTGGTATGCTGAGTTGTGTGTTTGTAGTTACTAACTTCGTCTTTCAAAAGCCTTTCCAGCCTGAACAAGTTGCTCAAAACATGAATTTAGATCCCTCTATCCCTATCATGCTGGTGGTAGGGTACAACAATTATCAGGATGTGGCTTTGGGATTAAGCTTTGCGTTAGCATTAGAAAAAGTTAGAAGTAATAAAAATGCTGTTGTTCCAGTTAGTGTCCATAACTCTGATAGTGTTGCTTTTTTGCCAAGATATCCGAATGCACCTGCTTTTTGGAACAAGCTTGATCAAATACCTACACCAGCAAAGTCTCAGATAAATTTGTGGCTAGTTGGGCCTGGAATGAGAAAACTTGATTATCCCCAGCAGGTGGGTCTGTCTGGAGATAGTGTTTGTACTATAGATCCGACACAACACTATCGCATAGGTATTCCCTATCAACTTTATCGATGCAAAACTTAGTTATTTTAATAATTATATAGAACTCCTATTTGATTTTTGGGCGTTGCTGAACTAAAGTATGAAATTCCAAAATCACCTTTATTTTCTTCCTACCTTTGCGCCTTTGCGCCTAACGCACTTCGTGCTAGAGCTTACAGCACGCTACGCGAACGCTTCGCTAATGCGCGAACCTAATTCATATTTAAAATCAGCAACGCCAAAAAATTGATTGTAAATATTTATAGATAAGCTGCCAGCATCAGCAAAACTTCCTTCTATAATTCTATCATTTGCTAAAGTTATTCTATCAGTTACGTCATTGCGATGTAATGAAGCAATCTCAAAGTCTGGTTCTTCCGTTATGATTGCGTAATTCCTAATAAATTAAATATGCATAAAAATAACCCCTTCCTAACCCTCGCCACAAGCGAGGAGGGAAACAGATTTTGTGAAGTAAGTTAAGGGGTGGGTAAAAATAATATCTAGTCTCACAAATAATTGATATCACTGATAAAAGAATATCTAAATCATGACATACTTTAGTGAAGTTAGGAAAAATAAAAAAATAACCTGTGTAGCCTCTAGTCAAGGTATAGAGAGGGCAGAAAATGCCTTGAAAATGCTAGATTTTAAGTCAAAAAGTAATTTTGCAAAATCTCAACTAATAAGTCATAGCACAGTTAACAAGTTTTTTCAATCTCAACCAATTCAGCTTGATTCCTTTAAAAAAATATGTGCAGCACTAAAATTAAATTGGGAAGATATTAAATGTGTTACATCTCACATTAAATCAGAAGAACTCACAGAATTAAGTAGTTTTCCTGTTGTAGATATTGAAATTTTCAATGCCGCTTCAGATGATGAAAAAACTGATGACCTGGATCATAAATGGCGTTTAGTCCAACAGATTGTTAATCATGCCGTTAGGGGTCGAAATCTCATTGGTGCTGATTTGAGTGATGCTGACCTGAGTGAAGCTGATTTGATGGATGCCTACCTGAGTGATGCTGACCTGAGTGAAGCCGACTTGAGTGGTGCCGACTTGAGTGGTTCCTACCTGAGTGGTTCCTACCTTAGAGGTTCCTACCTTACAGGTGCTGACTTGAGTGGTTCTTACCTTAGAGGTGCTGATTTGAGTTGTGCCGATTTAAGTGGTGCCGATTTGAGTTGTGCCTACCTCAGAGGTGCTGACCTCAGAGGTGTTAAAAACCTAAAAGATGCCTACCTAAAAGATACCTACCTAAAAGATGCCAACTTGAAAGGTGCCGACTTGAGTGATGCCAAAAACCTAAAAAATGCCGACCTGAGTGATGCCGATCTAAGTGATGCCAATCTCAGAGGTGCTGACCTAAGTAATACCAACTTGAGAGGTGCAGATTTAAGTGGTGCTGACTTGAGTGGTGCCAATTTGAGAGGTGCTGACCTTAGAGATGCTAGAAACCTAAAAAGTGCCGACCTCAGCAATACCAACTTGAGTAATACCTACCTCAGATGTGTCGGACTGATTGGTGGCAAACTTAGAAGTGCTATCCTGAGTGATGCTGACATGATTAGCAGCAAACTTAGAGGTGCGGATCTCAAAAGGGCCTATCTGAGTAATGCCAATCTTCACGGTGCTGACCTGAGTGATGCCGACCTGAGTGAAACCAACCTAATTCGTGCTGATTTTAGTGAAGCCAACCTGAGAAATGCCAACCTGAGAAATGCCAACCTGAGAGATGCTAACCTAATTCGTGCCAACCTCAGTGGTGCTAACCTAAGTGGTGCTGAACTCAGAGATGCCAAAATCAAAGGTGATTACCTGAGTGATGCGAATTTAGAAAACGCTCGATTTGGAAATAATCCAGGACTTTCTCAACCCATAAAACTTGAGCTAATTCAACGAGGTGCAATTGTGGAAGATTCTGCTAGAGATTGCCCGGAAATTTAGCTCCCTAATTGGGGGATTGGGAAATCCAAAATTGATTGACACTCCCCGGCGTGAATGCACGGGGATGATTCTCTCTATAAGGCTAGGTGAACTTACTCGTCAATTTGCCAGGAATCTTTGCTGATCACATCATCAAAGATTTTCTTAGGACGCACAATGACAATAATTCGTCCCAGTAGAGGAATTTCTGGCTCGGTTTCAAACCACTGAAAATCTAATTTACCGTTGTGTTCCACAACAAAGTAACTGGAGTCATCCCATTGTCGCCTGGCGCGATCTACAGCTACTAGGACTGGTTTGGGTGGATTTTTTTCCTGGTTGGGGAGGCGATCGCTACTACAGAAAATCGCTACAGGATCTTCTGCACTTAATAATACTTGCCAACCAGGTAAAGGTACCCAAGCTTGTTCGCCGGCAAACTTGACTAAACCAAATGGCTCAATAGTTTCTACTACAGGCACATTTTGCAAGTCTTGTGGTGTTAATGGAAACTCACCCACTACTGGCACAATCCGAGGTAATTCTTCCTCTGACTCAAAGCGATAAAAAGGGAGAATGGGGGCTGAACGCTGGGAAACTACCGTAAAATCAACTAGTAACTGTTCGATTTGGCTTCTGGCTGTTTGTGTATGAGCAAAACGTAAACCTTTGGCAATAAAGCGCGATCGCTCTTGTAAATCTGTATATTGCCTTGCTAGTTTCCAAGCTTGATAAGCCACAGCATCCCCCGGATGGGCAGTAAACCCTTCTGGTAAACGTGTCAAGCGAGAGAAATCTTTAATTGCTTTTGCTACTTCTCGCGCTTCCTCAAGATCGAGTTTATGGATAAAGGTAAGTTCAGCCGCCGCAGCTCGTTCTTCATGGGTCAGCAACCGGAGTTCATACAAAACATCACTACCCCGTGTAGTGAAGTGCGATCGCGTTGCTTGTGAAGCACCACCTTTTTCTAAAGAATGATAAACTTGGGAGCCAACAATTACTTGATTTTGTTGAATTGGCTCAAATCCAGTTTCCTCAAAAATTTGCTGGGGATTGTAACCAGCTTTTTGTAAGGAGGCGATCGCTACTCCCCACTCTACCCAGTTACCTTGTTTTTGCCTCAGCTTGCGTAGTAATTCTTTTATTACATCTTCGTTAATAGCATTTTCAGGATTTTGAGCATTGTCAGTTAAATTAGTCATAATTCTGAGGCGGAAGCTTCAACTTGAGAGGGTGATTAATTTTTATTGATGAAAGTCTATTGTAATCTTTTAGTTGTAGACGCGAGCAGTCATGTCTTGACCATCTTCCCTGGTGAGGTATTGTGCAGTTAGTTAAAAGCAACATTAGTATAAAAAGTTTACCAACTCTCTAAACTTCAGTATAAAATAGAGTTGGAAATTTTGACTCCTAATGAGTAATATTTATTTGTACCAACCTCACTTTAAGCAATAAATTAGACTTACCCGTAGCAGAATTTAACTATACCTAATTAGACTCGTAAATTCACGTAAGTCTTAATCGCCATTTTCAATTAATCTAGGTGTGGAATCTCACAACATGGCTCATACTAATAGTAATTATTTCATGGATAATCCCATGTCTGAAACTCATACAAGTCGCCGTCAATTAACAAATTTGGCAAGACAGAAAAAACTGAAAATCCTTGTGGTGGATGATGAGCCAGATAATCTCGATTTACTGTATCGCACATTTCGGCGGGATTTTCATGTGCTAAAAGCTGATAGCGGTGTCAATGCCCTCAAGGTATTAGCTACAGAAGGGGAAGTAGCGGTGATTATATCCGATCAGCGGATGCCAGAAATGAAAGGAACCGAGTTTCTCAGTAAGACTTTGCCTCAGTTTCCAGATACTGTCAGGATTATCCTCACAGGATTTACTGATATTGAAGATTTAGTGGAGGCGATTAACGCTGGGCAGGTCTACAAATATATTACTAAGCCTTGGGACCCAGGGGAACTGAAAGCAGTAGTACAAAGAGCCGCAGAAACTTACGGTTTACTTAAGCAACGCACAGAAGAATTACGCCGTGCTAACGCCCAAATGGCACTGCTAACTGTTTTAGTCCAGGTAACCCAAGCAGCTCAGAGTTTGGAGGAAACTTTAACACCAATTGCTACTGTATTTAGTGAAAGTTTCACCGCAGATAGCTGTATTTTGCAACTAGTTCAGGAAAATCAACTGATACCAACCCAAGGTTTTTATTCTCGTGCGGGTAATCTAGAAAATTGGCTAGAGCAAGATCCACTGACACGTGAGGCGATCGCCACAGGGGAAATGCAAGTTTCGTTAGATGTACCTAAAGATGCCAAACTAGCCGATGTCATTCAATACCAAGACGCTGGTGTGCAAGCCCATTTAGTTATTCCTATTACTTACCGCCATCATAAATTAGGGATTTTGTCACTTCAGTGGCTACAACCTTGCTCTTTGCGCGAAGATGAATTGAGCCTGATTCGGTTATCAGCAGAACTAGTAGCGATCGCACTTACGAGTAGTGGCTGCAAACTAGCAAAACTTTAGCTGTAGCGGCGATCCTCATTCAGATGAATTGGGATATATTTTTAGTCGGAAGTTTTAATTAATGAATCACGAAATTCGCGATATTTTTGACCGCATTGCTCCCGTTTATGATGAATTGAATAACTGGTTAAGTCTGGGACAACATCGTATATGGAAGGAAATGACAGTCAAATGGAGTGCAGCTAAAGCAGGAGATACTTGTCTGGATTTATGCTGTGGGAGTGGTGATTTAGCTTTTCGTTTAGCTAAATATGTGGGAACTACGGGAAAGGTGTATGGTGTAGATTTCTCCCCCAATCTCCTAGCAGCTGCAAAAGAACGTTCTCATAGCCAATACCCCCAACCTCCCATTTCTTGGATAGAAGCAGATGCCCTAAATTTACCCTTCGATGATCACCAATTCGATGCAGCGACAATGGGCTATGGGTTAAGAAATGTTACAAATATTCCCCGCAGTCTTCAAGAATTACATCGCGTTCTCAAACCTGGTGCTAAAGCAGCAATTTTAGACTTTCATCGTCCCCAAAATCAGCAGCTTCGCGCTTTTCAGCAATGGTATTTAAATAGTATAGTTGTACCAATTGCCAAACAGATGGGTTTAAAAGAAGAATATGCTTATATCAGTCCCAGCTTAGATCGTTTCCCCACGGGACAAGAGCAAATAGAGTTAGCCCGTCAAGTTGGTTTTACATTGGTTACACACTACCCCATCGCTAACGATATGATGGGAGTGCTGGTAGTCAGTAAATGAGTCATGAGTTAAGAGTTTTGCAATAAACTCATCACTTATCGCTCATCAATCCTAATTCTCTTAATTTTTATTTTGGATTGGTCTCACATTTGGTTTTATTTATTACCCCCGGTACTGGGTGGCATTATTGGCTATTTCACCAATGATATAGCCATCAAAATGTTATTTCGCCCCTACAAAGCAATTTATATAGCTGGGCGAAAAGTACCATTTACACCTGGATTGATTCCTCGCAACCAGGAACGTCTGGCTAAAAACATTTCTAATACAATTATGGGGTCGTTGCTGACTCCTGGAGAATTGCAAAATCTGGCGCGACGTTTGTTACAAACAGAACGCGTACAGGCGGCAATTTTATGGTTATTGCAATTAGCAATTGAACAAATAAAAGTTGAAAAAAACGAAAAAAGCGCCAAAATTGTGGCGGGAATTTTGCGTGATTTGTTAGGAGAATCATTACCTCGTTTGCTGAGAGTTTTGGCAAGGCGAGAAGATTTTTTAGAGCCGCAGATCAATCAAATTTTCGACCAGGTATTGCTGGAATTGCGACTGAGTGAAGCACAATCAAAAAGGTTAGCCGATTGGTTACTACAGGTAGTTTTACCTCCAGATGTCTTGCGACAAGCAATTATTGATTTTTTGACTGATCGCACGATTCAAACGATTGATGAAAGTTTTCGAGAAAAAACCAGTGGTACTTATTGGGTAGTCGCAAATTTATTTGGTTTACGTAATACTCTAACCAGGTTAAGAACTTTTTGCTTAGATGAAAAGGATGCAACTAATGCTCGTTTAGAGGAATTGACTCAAGTTTTGCAGATTAGCGATCGCTTGAAAAGAGTCCTAGTAGATTTATCATTACAAAATTTGCCCATTGGGACAGTACGCCAACTGCGAAAGACTACACGGGAAAGTGTGCGTCATTATATCCAGGCTAGTGGTAGTGATTTACTCCAGGGATTAACTGATTCTGTGAACTGGGAAAATATCGCGACATTATTGCTGAATCGTCTGAGCGCTTCACCTGTTTTGAGTTCTTCTTTAGAAGTTGTCAGTCAAGAGTTAGCTAAAATTTTAGAAAGATATTTAGAAAAAGATTTAGAAAAAATTGTGGCTCAGGTAATTCCCATCCTATCCATAGATCAAGTAATTGTTGACCGGGTAAAATCAACTTCACCTGCTGATTTAGAAGCCGCAATTGAAGGAATTGTCAAAAATGAATTGCAAGCAATTGTAACTTTGGGTGGTGTGTTAGGTTTTGTGATTGGCTTATTGCAAGCAGGATTTTTATTATTTACACAAACATAGTTTTTTTAGTTCTCCCTCTGCTGTGCGCTCAAGTCGCAAATCTCGATTATTCTGACCATTACCATTACCCATTTTTACCTGCCTTTAATTTGGGGTAAGCAATGCGCTTGTGGTGAAATTGTTGCCAAACATCGACAAAGATTTGACTGATTTGTGACATTTCTTCTCGTGTCAGTCCTGAATCTAGCATTTGATTGTCTTGCCATTTGGCACGAAGAATATTATTGAGCATGGCTAAGGCTTGCTCTGGAGTGGCATCTTTGAGCGATCGCAATGCCGCTTCGCAAGAGTCTGCTAACATGACTATGCCCGTTTCCCGTGATTGGGGAATTGGTCCGTCATAGCGAAAATCCGCTTCATCTAATATTAAGTTAGGATCTTCCTGGCACATTTGTTGTGCTTGGTGATAGAAATAAGCAATCAACATCGTTCCCTGATGCTCAGGAATAAAAGCTTGGATTGCTGTGGGTAAAAGGTGTTTTTGCGCCATCACTAATCCTTCAGTGACGTGCTTTTTAATAATGGCTGCACTCTTCCAAGGATCTTGAATCTCTGTTTCATGTTTATTCGGTCCCCCCATTTGATTTTCTATAAATCCCAGAGGGTCGTGCATTTTGCCGATATCATGATACAGAGTTCCCGCCCTGACCAGTTCTACATTACATCCCAACTTTTTGGCAGCAGCTTCAGCTAAAGTAGCGACTAACAAAGTGTGCTGAAAAGTTCCAGGGGTTTCAGTGGCTAGTCGTTTTAATAAGGGACGATTCGGATTGGCTAGTTCAGCTAATCGAATAGGAGTAACTAAATCAAATACCTTTTCTAAGTAAGGACTTAAGCCCAAGGCGACAATACTCCAGGCTAAACCAGATAAAGCAAATAATCCTGATTTTTGCAGTACAAAATACCAACCGCCACCAAATGCTGCACCGATGAGGAGCTTCATAATCAGGTATACACCACCCTGCGTCACAGCGATCGCCACACCTAATAATGCTAACTCTTCGCGCGATCGCAATTTTTGCGCCATGCTACTACCCAATATTCCCGCCGCACCACCAGCCAAAAGCGAAATTATGCTAATTTCCACGGTCATGGGTAGAATCAGCAGTAGCAGTCCCACAACAGTTACACCCAAAGCAGGTGCATAGAAGCTACCCAACAATAAACCAAGGGCGCTCCAAGTGGTATATGGTATGCCAAAGGCTAGTACTCCTGGGGTACTTAGAGTTAGCAGCAGTATTAATAGGTAATCGCGCTGCCGCAATTTACACGACATTTGTCTTCCTAACACTACAAAAATGCCAATGGCGGCGGTGACTGTGAGTGCTAATTTTGCCAATTTCAGCCAGTTATTCTCCCGGCGGATTAATTGATAATGCTCTAAGACATCAAAATGCCATTGAGTAATATCCTCTCCTTTGGTGACAATTAGTTCTCCTTGCTGCACCTCTACCATCACTGGTAATACACCATCTGAAGCTTGCTGTATTTGTTGTTTGGTTTGTTCCTCATCATGCTTGAGATTGGGTTGCAGCACCGATAGTAACAATTTGGTTACCAAAGGTTCAGCATTTTTTGGCACTAATTCCTGTACGTGGAGCTTGACTGCATTCTGGAGAATACTTGGGGGTAATCCTGGGGGAATTCCTTGAACTAGAATCCGATCTGCACTGTGGCGAATTCCTGTTTGTGCTTGGGTCCATTCTTTATCTGATAATCTCAGCAGGGCAGTTTCGCTGTAAACTCTCTTAGAAACGGCTTTTTCTGGCTGTAAAAGTTGGTTTTTTGCTTGGGTGTATGCTTGGCGGACTTGCGAGGTTTGAACTATGAGTGAATCTAAGTTTTGCTCTGAGGTTGAGGCGCGATAAGCTTTTAACTCCGCTACGGCTTGAGTAAAATCAGTGTTTTGGGCAATATTAATGGGTTTTTCTGCTAAAGGAGACAGGAACAGGGGTAGACTACCGGAATTGAGGATACTAGACAGAGATTGGTGTTCGGGAATCGTTGAACCTGTAGATGATGGAAATAAAGGTAGATGTTCAGAAGTGGGGAGTTTCTGGGCTATGCCACCTGGTTGACTCTTTTCGAGAAGACTGCTATTTTTACCCACTAATAAGTCTGATTTTTGTTTGCTAGTATTTTTTAAAGTTATTAGTAAAGTTTTCCATTCTGAAGCAGAACAAGAGCGAAGATAATGCTGGGTAGGAATAGACACAACTGATGTATCAAAAAAAGGAAAAACTCCGGCCGTAGTCCGAATTTTATTCCCTTCATCTAGAAGTTGCTGTAAATTTCTGTTGATTCTTTCAGTTCTTTGGACATCAACCATCAGCACCGGTATGGAACTTCTACTAGCAGCTTGACGTTGGGCTTCTGTTTCTTCTGTATCCTCAATGCTAGCGGTATAGGGGGCTTTCATGGTTTCGGGTGCAGGAGTACCTACTGCTAACTGGGGCTGATTATATAATTTATGCCCCATTACCCCTGTTAAAGATACTACAGCGATCGCCAAAACCACAGAAGAACGCTTGGAATGTACCCAGCCTAGACTTACTGCATCAATCCCCCGTCGAATCCTGAGCGTTTTTGCCATTGTTCTGAGTGCTACTTCTGGTTTTTGGTGTTCGCTGTGGTCAAAAGACTTAAAAAATCGCTGCTTTTTCATGATCTCTGGAGCCGCCTTACTTTGATCCCTCACAACAAGACAATCCTCAAAAAGAGCAACAAACTATGGTTGACGCGATCAGAACATCGGTGACGGGATCTGGTTGAAGCCGATTGCACACAATAGCTACCTACAGATAATGGTGATTAGCTGGTATTTTGCGCCTACAGATGGAACAATGAATATGATATTAACGTGACTGGATAATGCGAGGAGATGCAAATACGCATAGTTGAGCCTGTTTTTCATATCTGATACATCCCTCCTCTGGGTAATCCTTTAAATGTAAGGCGGGATCATACACTCCTGACCATACAGCAACAAGTGCATCAGCTAATTCTAGCACCTGGGAAAAAGTTGTTAGTTCCCCAGAGGCTAAATTAGTTGGACATAATAAAACCCGCCATTTTACGGGAATACCCGCAGTACTGTTGTAAGCTCCTGATAATGCCCCAGTAATTGTAGTGATGATTTGGGAATCTGATTTTTCAGTTTCTCTTCGCCAAATGTTATCCTGGTGATTAGCCCGCAAAACTGCTATGGGTAAGTCTTCTAAGGTGCTGAGAAAGCAATAAAACGCCATAGCAATTAGATTACTCGGCTCCTCTTGTCTACTGAATTCTGCTTGTGCCGATTGTAACCCAACTCCTTGATCTAAGAAATTATTAAGTTTTAGTAACTTTTGTGGTAAAAGTGTGGATGTTTCCCCAATAAAGGCGATGATTTCCGGTATGAGGGTTTGAGGATGAAGTTTTTCTGTAAAACATTGCGCGATCGCATATCCTACTGCGAGTGTACTATCTCTCACAATCGGGTCATCTTCCCATATTTGCAACATATCCAGCAAGTTTTGTCGCAGGTTAGCCGGATTCTCATGAAAAAAAAGTGCCACTGGTAATGTGGCAATAATCGCTTTTGGTAAAACACCATCAGT
>PWQB01000087.1 GCA_003556955.1 Nostocaceae cyanobacterium CSSed10_463m | reverse complement strand
GAGTGCTGAGTGCTGAGTGCTGAGTGGAGAAAGTGCTGAGTGCTGAGTTAACGCTCAGGTTAGCTACGGGATGGTTGATTGAATCGCATCAATGCTGCACCAATGAATAATCCTAGAAGTTGCGCCCAGTAGGCTAGACTGGCTGAATTTACACCAGATGGAGGAATGTTTAAGCTGCCAATTCCGTAAAATAGCTGTTGGATAAACCACCAAAATAGATACAAATAGGCGGGAAGCTGAATGGGAATATACACTATTAGTAGGGGGAGAATGGTGTCTATTTTAACTTTAGGGAATTTGCATACATAAGCTCCTAAAATCGCTGCGATCGCACCGTTGGCTCCAATTAGTGGTATGTTCAAACTCGGTTCTAAAATAATTTGGGCTATTCCTGTCAACATCCCCGCACCCAAATACAATGAGAGAAAACGTCCATGTCCAATCACGTTTTCAACAGTTTTACCAAAAACCCATAAAAATAGTAAATTGCCTAAAATTTGACTGAAACTACCGTGAAGAAACATTCCAAAAAAGAGGGAAGGTACACGCCAAAATACCACTACCCAAGCGGCTGGATTAAAGTAAATGGCATTGGTAACTGCACTCGTAATTTGGGCGGGAATCAAACCCCAACTATTGATGAAAGTTCCTAATTCACCACTTACCTCTAGTTTAAGTTGCCATAAAAATAGAGCTATATTAATGCCAATCAGCCAATAAATAATAATTGGTTGATGACGCAGGCGAATATTATCACTAATAGGAATCATATAAATTTTAAATTTTCAATAAAGTTTTGCCCTGATTCCGCCTCATCTCCCTGTTTTAATTAATTTGTGGCAAGATTGGAATCAGGTCACAATGCGCTCAACTAGGTAAACGAGATGCTGGGAAACACACTTGTTGGAAGATACCAAATTATTAGCCACTTGGGAGATGGGGGATTTGGTGAAACTTTTGTCGCTTGTGATACTCACTTGCCGGGATTACCTCAGTGTGTTGTCAAGAAACTCAAACCCCAATCCACTGACCCAGTAAATTTAGACACTGCTAGACGTTTATTTGATACAGAAGCACAAGTTCTGTATAAATTAGGTATTCATGACCAAATTCCCCAGCTTTTGGCGTACTTTGAAGAAAATACAGAGTTTTATTTAGTACAAGAATTTATCGCAGGTCATGACCTGAGTACAGAGTTAGCACCAGGAAAAATCTTCAGTCAGGAAGAGGTTATTTCTCTCATCCAGGAAATTTTATCAATTTTAGAATTTGTTCACCAACAACAGGTGATTCATCGTGATGTGAACCCGCGAAATTTACTCAGGCGCGATGCAGATGGTAAGTTAGTTTTAATTGATTTTGGGGCGGTTAAGCAAATTGCTACCCAGATAATTAGCCCCGCAGGTCAAACAAAAGCCACGGTTGCTATTGGGACTCCTGGATATTTACCCGGAGAACAAGCCCAGGGTACACCGAAGTTTAGCAGTGATATCTATGCAGTGGGAATCATTGCCATTCAAGCCCTCACAGGACTGTCACCAAACCAGCTAGAAGTTGATATTGATACTAATGAAATTATCTGGCAAAATCAGGCCAGTGTATCGCCAGAATTTGCCCAATTTATTGATAAAATGGTGTGTTATGATTTCCGGGAACGCTATACTTCGGCAACGGTGGCATTGCAAAAACTGCAAGAATTAATGCAACTATCATCTGGGACTATAGTTTTAAGTCCCCCGTTACCGCTCAATTCTGGTGTGTCACTCTCACCTGATCCGCCATTGAAAAATTTTAAATTGAGCAAGTACAAAAAAGATATAGTTATTAAGCTGGCATCAGTAATATCTTTAATTGGAGTTAGCGGTATAGCTGCGGTATTTATTGTTAATAGTATTAATGCTAATAATGCGATCGCATTATCTCAACAAGGTAGTACACTATTTGAATTACAGCGCTATCAAGATGCCTTAGCCGCTTATCAAGAAGCAGTAAATATTAGTCCAGATTTTGCCCCTGGATGGAGTGGACAAGGTAAAACCCTATCCGAGTTGAAACAATATGAGGCAGCGTTAGCAGCTTATGATCAAGCCATTCAAATTCAGCCAGATTATGTAGAAGCATGGAGTGGTCGAGGTTTTGTCCTGCGAAATCTCCAGCGCTATCCCGAAGCGATCGCATCTTTTGATAAAGCATTACAATTAGATGATAATTCTCCACAAATCTGGAATGCTAAAGGGGAAGTGTTTACTAATTTAAAGCAATATAATAATGCTATTCAATCTTATGATAAAGCTATAGAAAGACAACCAAATTATTATCAAGCTTGGTATAGTAAAGGTTTAGCATTGCATAATTTAAAACAATATGATGAGGCAATTAATGCCTACGAAACAGCTATTGAATTTAAACCAGACTATGGGCAAGCTTGGTATAGTCTTGGCAATGCTTTATTTAATTTAAATCGCTTTGATTATGCTTTAGAAGCTTATGATAAAGCAATACAATACAGACCAAACTTTTACCCAGCTTGGTTTTCGAGAAGTAATATTTTAATTACTTTACGACGCTATCCCCAAGCGATCGCATCTTATGAGCAAGCAATTAAACATAACCCTAATGACTACCAATCATGGTATAGTCGCGGTTGGGCATTGCATCAAAGCCAACGCTATGAAGAAGCCATACAATCTTATCAGAAAGCCGCAGCTATTAAAGGAAATGACCCTCAAATTTGGTATAATTTAGGAAATTCTCAATATATTTTACAGAAATATAAAGAAGCGATCGCATCCTACGATAAAGCAGTGCGTTATCAACCAAACCATGCACAAAGTTGGTATAGCAGAGGTAATGCTTTATTTAATTTGCAAAGATATCAAGAAGCAATTGCATCCTACGATCAAGCCATAAAATACCAACCAAATTACCGAGAAGCAATTAAGGCTCGTAATCAAGCCCAAAAAGAATTATCTGTGGAAAAACCCCAGCCCATAGTTGTACCAACTATTCCCAATGCTGAGGAATAAGGGTGTGGGGAGTGTGGGAGGTGTGGGAGGAAACTTACTATAACTTTCTTAACTCAGCACTCAGCACTCAGCACTCAGCACTTTCCCCACTCAGCACTTTCCCCACTCAGCACTCAGCACTTTTTTGTATTTGCACTTAACGAATATTTACCTCTTGCAGATGATATTCGGAATGAAAACTTTCATTTCTAGTAGCTGATGAATTTAACGCCACACTTTTACTTTGTATCTGCTGTTTTTGAGTATATTCATTGAGTTTAGCTTGAGCTTGAGCGTAAGCAGGAGTATTGTGAGGAATTTTTCGCAGAAGTTTTACAGCCCCATTAAAGTCGCCAGTTGAGGCTTTGACATTAGCATTATGTAAAAAATAAGCTGCTCTAATTTGCCGCTTTTCACTGTACTCAGCCAATTTATCTTGAACTAAAGCACCAGCAGAACTTTCGGGAGGAATTTGACTCAGGTATTCTATAGCAGTGGAAAATTCTCTAGCTTTGGCTTGTTCGTAAGCTTTTGATAACAAATTTTGGGTTTGGGTTTCGATGCTGACTTGGGCTTGCTGTACCAAGGTATTTAGTTTAGATTGCCAATATAAAATATCTGGCATTTTCGGTGAAACATCTAATACATCTGACCATCTCCCCTCATGCAAAGCTTGTTCAGCTATTTGGTATTGTTTCGCAGCTAATTGCCATTGATGCTGCCATTCATCCATTGTAGCTTGAACTTCTGGATAAATATTGCTGTGAGCCGGAATTGATTTTACTAAAGCCAGCGCCTTTTCTAAATCCCCAGTTTGATATTCTTCTGTTGCTTTATATAAAGTTTCTTTTTCTGAATATGCTGGAGAATTATTCACTAAAGAATATACTCCCAATCCCATCAATAAAGAATTAGCCGCCAAACCCACTTTCATGCCTGAAAATACCGAAGATACAGGCATAAGATTGAGTTTTTGCTGGACATTAGTCTTTTTCACCCTGGGCTTTTGCAGCACCTCACGGCGGACTTCAGGAATTGGCTGTATTTTAGTTTTGATCCCCATTTCCTTGAGTATATGTAGCACCTCACCCGCAGACTGAAAGCGCTCCTGGCAATCATAGCGAATCATGTGGCTCAGAACAGCAGCTAAATAATCATTAACTGATGTATCTGGAGTACGCCAGATAATCTCATTAGTTTGAGTATTTACTGGGAATTGCAGTGGTTCTCGCCCTGTTAAAGCCTGAATGGCAATCATTCCTAAAGCATAAATATCACTATTAGGTTGTGTTTTCCCAATAAATTGTTCTGGTGCTATGTATCCCAAGGAGGTGACAGGAATCCCATCAATAGGTAATTCTCCATCTAATCCTAAATCAAAGGACTGCATAGAACCGAAGTCAATTAAAACTAACTTGCCATCAACAGAGCGTCTGATCAAGTTTTCTGGTTTAATATCGCAATGGATAATCCCTTGAGAGTGAACAAATTCTAAAATCGGCAAGACATCTTCTAACAATTGCACAACTTCATTTTCAGTCCAATTACCTCTCCAAGATTGATTCATGGGCAATTCTGCACTTAATGAGTGTCCTTCGACAAACTCCTGTACTAAGTAAAATTGCCCGTTTTCTTCAAAACAAGTGATTAATTTGGGAATTTGAGGATGCTTTCCCAGAAGCTGGAGGGTTGCTGTTTCGTCAATAAAGCATAATCTTAAATTATCTAAGTATTTGGGGGTAAAACTCTGAAATTTGAGGTTTTTAATCACACATTTAGAGTTAGCTGAGTCAGCTTGATCTATGGCGATGTATGTCTGTCCAAATACTCCTGCACCTAAGCTTTGGACGATTTGGTAACGTGATTGTAATAATTGACCGATCATGTGATGATTCATGAGCTGGTTACTGAATAAATCCTTATAATAGGTTTCCTTATCTCACCAGTTTTTCCGGAAGCCTGGAAAATTGTTTATTGTAGCGTCTACGTTTCACAGTCAAGTGAATTTTTGAAAAGATTTTTAACAGTTAACGGTTAAGTAGCTCAAACTAAAAAAACGTCATACCCAGATCCCCGACTTTTCTA
The DNA here is from genome assembly GCA_003556955.1 of Nostocaceae cyanobacterium CSSed10_463m. The sequence continues at coordinate 191 of PWQB01000087.1, read as the reverse complement.
AGAAATCGGGTATCTATAGAACTCCTATTTGATTTTTGAAAAAATTCAGTATGCTGTTACTAATTTTTTCCTGTTCCCTGTTCCCTGTTCCCTGTTCCCTGCCTCTACGAGTAATTATGGCTCTAAGCGCAGCTATGCCGTCAGGCTTTACGCCACGCTACGCGAACAGTAATCAAACCGGATTCCTATAT
>PWQB01000762.1 GCA_003556955.1 Nostocaceae cyanobacterium CSSed10_463m | reverse complement strand
TTACTTATCTAATGCCATAACGTCAGAAAAACCTGTAATTATCTTCAGTCACGGCTTAGGATCAGTTCGTCATGAGTTGCGCTACCTCGCTAATCATTTAGCATCCCACGGTTACGTCGTCGCCGCTTTAGAACATCCTGGTAGTAACGAAACAAATACTAATTTAGCACTAGCAGGTAAAACTAGACTTTTACAGCCCCAAGAGTTTTTGGAACGTCCCAGAGATATTAGTTTTGTCTTGGATGAACTAGAAAAACTCAATCAAACAGCTAATCATCCATTGCAGGGGAAACTAGCAACTAATAATGCTATGGTGCTTGGTTATTCTTTTGGTGGTGGTACAGCCTTAGCAATTGCTGGGGGTGAGTTACAATTGGAACGCCTCAAACAACGCTGTCAAGGTAACTTAGCTAATTTGAGTTTGGGGGAAACTATCCAATGTGTGGCTCAAGAACTGCCGGAAAATAACTATGTATTACGAGATGAGAGAATTAAACAAGCGATCGCTCTGAGTCCCACCAGTTCTTTAATGTTTGGGGAAACAGGTTTAACCCAGGTGCAAGTCCCTACCTTAGTTTTAGCAAGTTCCGCCGATAAAACCACCCCAGCTTTGACAGAACAAGTCCTGGGATTTAATCAAATTCCTGCACCTAAATGGCTAGTTGGTGTCATCGGGGGTACTCATTTAAGTGTCAAAGATCCCAGTACCACTTTAGATCAAGTAGGACGGCCGGATACACCTGTTTCTGGTGGTGAAATTGTGGGTGAACAAGCCGCAGATGTTCGCCAATTTGTGAAAGCTATCACTTTGGCAATGGCCGCACAACTCACAGATCAAGCTGATCAATATGCTGTGTTTCTGACATCAGATTATGCTCAGTTGATTTCAACTGCAACTTTTCCATTTCGCTTAGTGACAGATATTCCTGCTAGTGCGGTCTCAATGCTCAAAGAATTGGAGAATAACTAAGAGATTTGCCGTTTTTCAAATAATAGGGTGCGATCGCTCAAAGTCTCCTAGTTTTCGGATAATTTATATCAAGTCCGCTTAATCACTTACGATATGTCATTGCGAGTGAAACGAAGCAATCGCCTGGACTCTGCGATTACTAGAGCCTCCGGCACGCTACGCGAACACTTCGCTAACGTAATGACAAGTAATTTGCCGGACATGATATTACTATTTTTGCAGAGCGATCGCCTGATCAATACAGATTTTTTCAGATGTCAATCACAGCTACATGAATTAAATCTTCAGCTCAACTGCTTTCAAGACTAAATTTTCTAATTATTTTTTTGGCTTTAGTCTAGTTTGGACTTATAATAAATAGCAAAGATAAGGGTAACGTACACAATAGGCTCATAGGCTAACCAATGCTAGCTAGCTGGTTAGTGCTGCTGGTCTGGACAGCAGTGTGTGGCTAGCAGCAACAATAAAGCTTGAGTGAATAGCTAGTCAAAGATTCGATTAGTCTAATTCATCATAGCTATCTAGCCACCTACCTCAAGTGAATTGAGATTAGGTCAAAAAATGTACTTCTTTGTACATTAATTTTGGATAAATAACTGCTGGGAGTTAGCCGTGTCTAATCTCCCCTGAGTTTGTATTTTTATCTGAACGAATTAATGTACATAAACGTATTTCACAGCATCCCATGATGTGGATGTTGACAATAAGGTTCACACAGTAAATCCCTCCAACTTCTCGCACACTTTTACCTTGAGCTAAGTAACATGAAAGACTTTGATTGTATATTAAATATCTGCATCTTATCAGTAGCTTATCTGTCCAGTATTTACTTGTGGATAGCGTTTTCTCAGCACTCAAATGAGTAACTAATTACTGTAATATTAATGGCAAAACAAATTGTAGTCGTTGACTAGACCTCTGAGAGCGCAACTAATCAATAACTAGAGGCGTGTCTGTAAGAGCTAGTCAGCGCTGATCCTTGTGCCAAATTGAGCTAAAGAGAAAATTGCATCATTGATGGGATAAATGTTAGATTATTTACCAGAAATTATTACTATTAAAGAGATCACAATTGCCTTATTAGGGCTAGTAGTGGGAGCTTTTATATTCGTAATTTTCCGTTTAGCTCTTTTATGGTTTAAATTAATCTTGAAACAAATAAAAATTTTCCAGAATAAAGATATTTACCAAAAATTAATTAAGCCTAATGATATTTTAATAATTACTATATCTGGAATTAGCTTAGTTGAGTTTAGTTCATTACTATTACCAGAAAATAGCTGGACTAAATCACTAGAAATTATCATTAGTTTAACTTTAGCGATCGCCACAAGTTTATTAGCTTCTAAATTATTTAAAAATTTCTTTGACTTTTACTTACTCAATGCTGCTTTTCAAACTGGGCAAAAAATTAGCAGTGAATTCCTTATCCTCTTCAAATGGCTAGCAAATATCATTATTATTTTTGTAGCTATTCTAGTTTATGCCCAAAGTCATCAAATTAATCTTTTGGGATTGCTAGCCAGTTTAGGAATTGGGGGATTAGCAGTAGCCTTTGCGGCTCAAAAGACATTAGAGCAAGTTTTAGGTGGTATTGTCATCTATCTTGACCGTCCCTTTGTCATTGATGACTATATTGGACTACCTGACGGTACTTTTGGCAGAGTTGAATCTATCGGTTTAAGATCCACTCGTATTCGTACCTCTGGTAAAGGAACCATTGTCATAGTTCCTAATAGTTCCTTAACTCAAGTAAATATTGAAAACTTTACTGGGGCGAAAAAAGTGATGTCTATACTTTACTTAACCTTTTATCGCGCCATTAGCAGTGAAGAAAAAGCCCTAATTCGGCAAGTTATTTTAGAAAGTACAAATGGTATTTTCGGACTTGATTCACGTAATACAGACGTAAGCTTTAAGAATATCAAGAATTTAGAAGATCAAAATAAAAGTCAAGCTCAGGTTTCTTTCTTTATTTTGGGTTCTGGAGATGTTTCAATGGAGTTACGTCGTCAACTGTTAGATTTAGCTACTCAAAGTATGACTCAATACTTAAAAGAATATGGTATTGCATTTGAGATAGAAGAACCAACTGTTTATGTTGATTCACCGATTACCATTTAGACATAATGACCACAAAAAAGGATACGGAGCAACTAAATTTATTTATGGATAAGAAAAAAGTGAAACAACATTAATTCAAACCCCCGGATTTATCCGTGGGGTATTTAATTTTGAATTTTGAATTTTGAATTTTGAATTCGGAGCGCAGCGACGTGACAAACATTTACCAGATTATCCTGGGATTTTTCCAGCGTGAGACCACAATATTATTCCTATCTAGGTTTGGCTTGTTTTTATTATTTATCCTCTTGTCTATACTAGCTGGAAGATATACACCTACATTGCTGCGAATTATTATTCAACGTTTTGCACCGCAAAAAGTAGCTGCTATTTACAACAATTTAATTGAACCTATTAGAAACTTATTCAGAATAGCGGGTAGTTTAATTTTAATTTCGTTATCCTTAGCATGGATTAGCGAATATCCATCTATATATAGATTTATTGCACCCATTGTAGACTTAGCTGTTATTAGTAGTCTAGCATGGCTATTTTCTCGTTTATTTAGGCAATTTATTCGAGTATATGGCATTGAATTAGTCAGAAAAATGGGGCGAGAAGTAGACGAATTACTTTTAGTATTTGAAACTCTAGCCAATGTGATCATTGGATTTATTGCTATTATTGCTTTTGCCCAAAGTCAGCAATTTAATTTAATTGGTTTATTAACTGGTTTTGGTATCGGTGGATTAGCCATAGCTTTTGCTGCTCAAAAGACACTAGAGCAGTTATTAGGAACCATCGTTTTATATTTAGATAGACCCTTTATTCCTGGAGAATATATTCGTTTACAGAAATCTCCCCAAATTCCGGAAGGGTTATTTGGTAGAGTAGAATCAATTGGGATTCGTTCTAGTAAAATTCGGACTGCTGCCAAGAGTACCTTGTTTATTATTCCCAATTCGATATTAGCAAACTTAGAAATTGAAAATATTACACGGGGTAAAAAAGTGATGGTTTTACTTTACCTCGATTTTGTCACAGTCCTAGAGCATCAAGAAAAAGCCTTAGTTGAGCAAGTGGTAGCCGAAAGTACTAACTCACTATTTGGGATAGATCCAGGAAGCACCAGTATTACATTTTTAACTAATAATTCAGATAAGCAAACAACTCGGACAAGAGTGACATTTTTTATTTTAGGTTCTAGTGATAATTCTCTCCAATTACGTAAACGTTTATTAGAGTTAGCCAATGAGAAAATTTCTAAAAAACTCGTAACTTTTGGCATTGAGTTTACCATGCAAGAGCCGACAATTTATGTAGATTCCCCAGTCACACTGATAACTGATAACAGTTAACAGTTAACAGTTATCAGTGTGGGAAATGTAGGATAACTGATATAGCACTACGCATACAAGTTAGGACATTGTTGATTGCCCAAAGCCTTGAGCTAACTTGGTTTCTACTCAGCACTCAGCTATAACTGATAACTGATAACTGATAACTGATAACTCCCCACACTCCCCACACTCTTCTAAGTTTGACAACTCGTCTTTTGACAAAGCCATAAACTTAGGGTAAATTTCCGCACTAGAAACGTGCCGCAGGAATGTATCCGAATGCTAGATTTGTCACTCATCACCATCCTGGGGTTCCTGGGCAGTTTTGGACATTGCTTTGGGATGTGTGGCCCCCTAACTGTGGCTTTTTCCCTTTCTCAGCAGCAAACAACTCCATCAACAACTTCCCACGAACAGCCATCACCCCGGAAAACACCCAACTCATGGACACAACAATTAAAATTTCATATATTACTGAATCTGGGACGAATGTTGAGCTATGCTCTAGTTGGTGCTGGCATAGGAGCGCTGGGTTCTGTCTTACTGCAAGGTGGTCAGTTTGCGGGTGTAGGCAGTGATTTGCGGCGCTGGATGGCAATTATTACAGGCTTAATGTTAATTTGGTTTGGTTTAGGGCAAGTAACACCTGACTTGCTGCCGAGAATACCTGTATTACATCCCTTACTACAAGGACGTTTACATGATCGTCTGAGTACAGGGATGGTAAAGCTTTCTTACAAAACTAGATGGTGGACACCCATACTTTTAGGCATGACTTGGGGTTTAATGCCTTGTGGTTTTTTATATGCTGCTCAAATTAAAGCTGCGGAAACAGGTAATTTATGGCTGGGTGGAGCAACTATGTTGGCTTTTGGGCTAGGAACCTTACCCACTATGCTAGGTGTGGGTGTTTCCACCTCTT
>PWQB01000284.1 GCA_003556955.1 Nostocaceae cyanobacterium CSSed10_463m | reverse complement strand
GTTTTCCGTGAGACGCGACGATATTTTTTACTTTCTAACTTCGGTTCGTACTGCTGCTTACCTTTACCTTTGCTTTTGATTTTCAGCGTTGATTCGGGATCTGCTTGTTGGTGTAGCTGAGTTTGATGTGCGATCGCTTGAGCTAAAAATTCTAAGTAATGTTCATACCTTTCCCAATCGCCTCGCACCACACAATCAGGCTCATCTCGATGCAAACAGTCACTAAATCGACAGCTAGCAACTGCTAACCGTTGTCTGGCTTCTGGGAAATAGTATACTAATTCTTCAGGACTACAATCCAAATCAGGTTGATTAAATCCGGGAGTATCTGCCAGCAAACCTCCCCCAGGTAATTCAAATAATTCTGTATGGCGCGTTGTATGACGACCCCGTGCTAATTTGCCTGAGACTTCCCCTACTCGCAGGTTAAGAGTGGGTATTAACACGTTAATCAGGCTAGATTTACCCACACCGGAAGGCCCGGCAATCACAGTAATTTTATTATTTAGATGGTTAAGTAATGCGTCAATATTAATGTTGTTTTGGACGCTAATAAATAGCGGTTTATAGCCCCATCCCAGTAGGCGATCGCTAATTTCTTGTTGGATCTGTGGTGTGATTAAATCACTTTTATTCAGGCATAAAAGCACATCCACATCAGTAGACTCAGCTTTCACCAGAAATCGGCTTAATTGATAAGGTTCCAGAGGTGGATCTGTCACCGCAAAGGCCAAGAGGATTTGGTCAACATTAGCGATCGCGGGACGGTCTAATAAGCTTTCACGGGGTAGGACATCAGAGATTGCGCCTCTACCACCCGACCAATCTGGCTCTGAAACAATGACGCGATCGCCCACCATCACCTGTTGCCCAATTTTTTTTAAGCGGGTTCTGCGGGTACACAGAAGCATCACTGGGGAACAATCTGTCCTATCACCCTGTACTCTTGTACTCTGATCTTTTACATCCAGCTGCACACGATAAAAATTGGCTTGCACGGCTAGCACCGTACCAAGTAACTGTCCATGAGTAGATAGAGTTTCCACTGTTGTCATTGGGCAGTAGTGGGACGGCGTACCAACAAAGAAAAATAACCCATACAATCTGTAATTTGCTCAACCTGATAACCTGCCATAATCAAGCTATCGGGGACTTGCTCAATAGGTTCTCCAGAGTCTAGCCAGACTTCGAGCAAACCACCAGGCAGCATTTTTTCCAGATATAATTTTGTCCGCACGAAATTAATCGGGCAAGGAGTGCCACGCAAGTCAAGTTGAGCATCGGGATTTGAAAGGTGAGAGGAACTCATTACTTAAACAGATTTCCCAAGAATCCTTCTAGACCACCTTTACCAGTACGGTCTCCCTTAATTTTAGCCAACTTCTCCAGCAATTCTCTTTCCTCCTGAGTCACCTTACTAGGAATGTCAATTAAGACTGTTAGTAGATGGTCTCCGCGACTCACCGGATTTCCTAAACGAGGTACACCCCGATTTTCCAGCTTCATCACTGTATTCGGCTGAGTGCCGGCAGGGATAATCAGTTCCACTGGCCCGTCTACAGTTTCGACTTCCAAACGGCAACCTAAAATTGCTTGCAGATAGCTAACTTTAATTTCCGAGAGAACATTAATGCCATCCCGTTGAAATTCTTCGTCTTCATTGACAAATAGATAAACATACAAATCTCCTGGAGGGCCACCACGTTGACCAGCATCCCCTTCTTGAGAGATTCTCAGGCGAGTACCATTATCCACCCCAGCCGGAATAGTAATTTTGAGTTTCTTCGGTACTTGATTTGTACCTTTACCATCACAAGCATCACATTTATCTTCAATCACCATGCCCGTACCATTACAGGTAGGACAAGTGGAGACTTGAGTAAAGCTCCCAAAGGGGGTTCTAGTTACACGACGGACTTGACCAGAACCGCCACAAGTGGAACAAGTCCGAGGGCGAGTCCCGGCTTTTGCACCCGAACCACCACAGGCATCACAGACTTCTAAATGGGAAATACGAATTTCTTTTTCGCCGCCAAATACCGCTTCTCGAAAGTCCAACTTCAGGTCTAGCCTTAAGTCATCACCCCGTACTGGCCCACTGCGCCGTCGTTGCGTGCTGGGGCCACCCATACCGCCACCAGCGAAACCACTGAAAATACTTTCAAAGATATCGGCAAAGCCGCCCATATCACCCATGTCTTGGAAGCCTGCACCAGCAGCAGCAGCCCCTGAAACACCAGCTTCACCAAAACGGTTATAACGTTCTCGAATATCTGGCTCAGAAAGCACTTCATAAGCGCGGTTAATTTCCTTAAATCGATCTTCCGCTCCCGGTTCTTTGTTCACATCTGGGTGATACTTCCGGGCTAAACGGCGGTAAGCTTGTTTGATGTCTTCTTTGTCGGCGTCACGAGAGACACCCAGAATTTCATAATAGTCGCGGGCCATATAGCAAAGGTAAAAGTTAGGAGGAAGAAAGCAACAAGGCAATAAACGCCACAAACACTTGCTATCCTACGGTAAGTCATATCCTTGAGGAGCGGCTACTCATCAGAGTATGCCAGTCAGAAAAAAGAGATTTACTGCTGTTATTCGCCCAAGGGCAAAAAATCGCTCAGGTAACTTCTGTGGATAAAGCAGTGTTTTTAGGAGGACGGCTTGCCGGAAGCTAGGCAGAAAGAAAAAGTAAATTTTTATTAATAATATATTGATTTTACCTTTTACCTTTCACCTTTCGCAAAAATCACCAGCCAATTTAAAGTCAGCTGTTGTTTTGCTGATGGGATACAACAAAAGCCGCCAAACTGAGGCGCATAAACCGTCTCTCTTACAATTGTGCTACCTAGTGCGGCAAAACCCTGTTCACCAACCATAGGAGCTAGCCGCACAATTAGGTGCGGAAAACCCCCCAGGGGGCAGAGGGTAGGTGCAGTGGGCAGGGGAAAGATAATAACTAATGACCAATAACTAATCTATAGCTTCATAATCAGCTTGTACTGTACTGTCGTGATCAAAATCAAAGTTAAATTCTGGTGTGGGTGCTTCATTAGGTGGTTGCTCTAATTCTGATTGCACCAAATTATCTGCAACTTCTTCAATTACGGAAATATTTTCTTGGCTGCTAGCTCGGTTGTATACATCAGCACCAATGGCAAATAAAGTTTGTTGGAAGTCATCTAAGCACTGTTGAAATTCTGTGAGTGAAATACTCGGATTAGCCATTACAGCTTTGAGCTGAATAACTTTTTCGTTAGCTAAAACTTTCATCTGCTCACCAATAAATTCACTATTTTCCTTGAGACTAGCTTCGTAACTGAATAATAGATTATCGGCTTGGTTTTTGAGATCAACCAGTGCTTTCCGTTTTCTATCTTCTTCGGCAAATGCTTCAGCTTCTTGCTGCATTCGCTCTACTTCGTTGGCCTTCAAACCGCCTGTGTTAGTAATCCGAATACTTTGTTCTCGACCAGTACCTTTGTCTTGGGCGGAAACCTTGAGGATACCATTGACATCAATTTCAAAAGATACTTCTATTTGTGGAACACCACGGGGAGATGGCGGAATTCCGGTTAGTAAAAACTTACCCAGAGTTTTGTTATCCCTTGCCATTGCCCTCTCTCCTTGGAGGATGTGAATCTCCACAGAGGTTTGTCCATCAACAGCAGTGGAAAAAACTTGGAATTTGCTGGTAGGAATTGTGGTATTACGATCAATAATTTTAGTGAAAACTTCTCCCAAAGTTTCAATTCCCAGGGATAGGGGTGTGACATCCAGCAACAATAGATTATCAACTTCGCCACTCAGTATCCCCGCTTGAATGGCTGCACCCAATGCTACTGCCTCATCAGGATTGATAGAGCGATCTGGAGTTTTACCATCAAAAAATTTGATCAGAGCATTTTGGACTGCGGGAATGCGAGTGGAACCACCTACCAAAATAATTCGATCTATATCTTGTCTTTGCAGGTCTGCGTCTTTGAGAGCTTGAATCATCGGCTCAATGGTAGCTTCAATTAATGACCCTACCATTTCTTCAAATTGAGCGCGATTCAGTTCCATTTCTAGATGTTTTGGCCCAGTTTTATCGGCTGTGATAAATGGTAAGTTAATGGAAGTACTCCCTAGATGAGAAAGTTCTATTTTCGCCTTCTCTGCCGCTTCCCGCAAACGTTGCAGCGCCATTTTATCCTGGGAAAGGTCTATTTTCTCTTCTTGCTGGAAGCGTTCAATCATCCAGTTGACAATAGAGTTATCAAAGTCATCTCCACCCAAGTGGTTGTTTCCACAAGTTGCCTTAACTTCAAAAACTCCATCCCCAAGTTGGAGAATGGAGACATCGAATGTACCCCCTCCTAAATCAAAGACCAAGATTAATTGCTCTTGGTCTTGTTTTTCTAACCCAAAGGCTAAAGCCGCAGCAGTTGGCTCGTTGATAATCCGGAGGACTTCCAGTCCCGCAATAGTACCCGCATCTTTAGTTGCTTGTCTTTGGGCATCTGTGAAATATGCTGGTACGGTAATTACTGCTTGAGTTACTTCTTCTCCTAAGAAACTTTCTGCATCCTGCTTAAGTTTTTGCAAAACCATCGCGGATATTTCTTGGGGTGTATAGTTCTGTCCGCGAATTTGGACATCAACAGTTTCGTCCCGACCTTTGAGACAGGCATAAGGTACTCGACTGCGTTCTGTTTGAGTATCTTCCCAGCGCCGACCGATAAATCTCTTGATACTATAGATTGTATTTTCGGCATTAGTGACGGCTTGACGCTTTGCCATTTGACCAAATAAGCGAGTACCACCTTTGCCAAACCCTACAACACTAGGTGTTGTCCGTCCCCCTTCAGTGTTGGTGATTACCATTGGTTGACCACCTTCTAATACGGCGACGCAACTGTTAGTAGTACCTAAGTCGATGCCAATAAATTTTCCCATACGTATAGTATTTTACTAAATGCTTTTACCCTGATATTTGGTTGGCGGATTCTTTTTTTATAGGCTAATGAAACTCGCCGCCATAACCTGCTTTTGCTACCAGTTGATACACGACTAGTGACAAAGGGTGGGCTGTTTGGAGAAAGTTGCACCCCAGATGCAAACTAGATTAAAAGGCGGGCTGCGAAAGTCTGGTAACCTGTCACAGCCCTAGCCTTTCTCAGATATGCACAGCTGATTCTGAATAGAATCTAGGCACTTTGGCGAACTAGACGAGCAATTAAAGTTTAACTATCAGTTGAACTAGACTGCTCTTCGGGTGCATCTGGTGCGTCTTCCTTGGGAGCAGCCACTTTGACCATTGAATGGCGCAGCACGCGAT
>PWQB01000525.1 GCA_003556955.1 Nostocaceae cyanobacterium CSSed10_463m | reverse complement strand
TTGCTAATTGTGGAAGATGATGTTAAATTCGCCCGTATCTTTCTAGAAATGGCACGTCAAGAAGGTTTTAAGGTGATTATAGCTTTAGAAAGTAAAGCAGGTTTGGCTTTAGCGCAGCAGTTTAAACCCGATGCTATTACCTTAGATATCCAAATGCCAGATATGGATGGTTGGACAGTACTAGATCGTTTAAAGCGTGATGCGGAAACCAGACATATTCCTGTCCATATTCTTTCTGTAGATGATCGGAAAAAACGGGGTTTACAGTTAGGTGCAATTACTTATTTACAAAAACCCATATCTCCAGAGGTTTTAAATCAAGCATTAACTGAAATTAAGGGCTTTATTGAGCGGAAGGTGAGAAATCTGTTAATTATTGAAGATGACCCCGTACAAGCTCAAAGTATTATGGAATTGATTGGTAATGGTGATGTCCAAAGTACAGCAGTGAGTACGGGAAATCAAGCCTTAGAAATTTTACAATCACAGCGATTTGATTGTATGGTTTTGGATTTAGGTTTGCCGGATATGAGTGGTTTGGAATTGATTGAAAAAATCAAACAGCAATCCAGCCTTTTGCAATTGCCCATTATAGTTTATACAGGCAAGGAATTAACTAGACAAGAAGATACTCAACTGCGACGATTGGCAGAAACAATTATTATTAAAAACGTGCGATCGCCTGAGCGTTTATTAGATGAAACTGCTTTATTTTTGCATCGCGTCCAGGCAGACTTACCACCACCAAAACGTCAGATGTTAGAGAAACTGCGTCAAACCGATCCAGTTTTAGCTAATCGTAAAATTTTGATTGTCGATGATGATTTGCGAAACATTTTTGCTATTACCAGCTTTTTAGAAAGCTATCAAATGGAAGTTTTATTTGCTGAAAATGGCAGAGATGGTATAGAAGTATTACAAGCTAATCCTGATATTGATGCTATCTTAATGGATATCATGATGCCAGAAATGGATGGCTATGAAACAACCATAGCTATTCGCCAACAACAGCAATTTCGCTCCTTACCGATTATTGCCTTAACAGCTAAAGCTATGCCAGGCGATCGCCAAAAATGCATTGAATCGGGAGCTTCTGATTATATCACTAAACCTGTGGATACAGAGCAACTTCTTTCTCTGCTGCGGGTTTGGCTATATCAGTAATACAAAGATCCCCAACTTCTTCAAGAAGTGGGCAATAATAATATATTAACTGTCCCAAATGAATAGACCTAAACCGAGCTTAGAGGAGATTGAAATAAAATTGCTATTGGAGGGGATATATCAATACTACGGTTATGACTACCGTAATTATGCTTTATCTTCACTCAAACGGCGGATTCAAAACTTTATGCAATTGGAAGGTTTAAGTAATATTTCAGCATTACAAGAGCGAATATTTCATGAACCTAACTGTTTAGCCAAATTTTTATTAAGTGTGACAGTCAACGTCACATCAATGTTTCGTGATCCTAGTTTTTATCTAGCCTTTAGGAAACAAGTTATCCCCTGGTTACGCACTTATCCTTTTATTCGTATTTGGCACGCCGGCTGTTCCACTGGGGAAGAAGTCTATTCAATGGCCATTTTACTACAAGAAGAAGAAATTTACCACCGTTGTCGGATATATGCTACCGATACAAATGAAAAGGTACTACAAAGTGCTAAAAATGGGATTTTCCCTTTAAAAAGGATGCAGGAATATACTCAACTTTACCTGAAAACAGGGGGTAAGCGTTCTTTTTCAGAATATTATACCGCAGCTTATGACAATGCTGTATTTCGCTCATCATTGAAAGAAAACGTGATTTTCGCCCAGCATGATCTGGCTACTGATAGTTCTTTTAATGAATTTAATGTTATTCTTTGTAGAAACGTTTTAATATATTTTAATCAGATATTGCAAAAGCAAGTACATGAGTTATTTTATAATAGCCTGTGTGCCTTTGGTGTTTTAGGTTTAGGTCGCCAAGAATCGCTCAAGTTTACTTCCTATGAGCAATATTATCATGAAATAGCTTATGGCGAAAAGCTTTACCGGAGGCTAAAATAGTGTCTTTTGAATTTGTAGTTATTGGTACTTCATTAGGAGGATTATCGGCACTGCAAACAGTTCTGGAAAATTTACCGGCAGATTTTCCTGTGGCAATTGCTATTGTACAGCATCGGCATAAAAATTCCAGCAACACCTTTCAGGTACTATTACAAGAAAACTGCTTATTACCGATTAAAGAGGTTGAGGATAAAGACGAAATCTTACCAGGAAGGGTTTATCTGGCTCCACCAGACTATCATCTACTGATTGAACCAGGTTATTTTGCTCTGTCTACAGATGAGCCTGTTTCTTATGCTAGACCATCTATTGATGTCCTATTTGAATCGGCGGCTGATATATACGCAGAACAAACTATTGGTGTTATATTGACAGGGGCAAATCAAGATGGCACACAGGGTTTAAAAAAAATCAAAGCACGAGGAGGAATGACTATTGTACAAGACCCAGCTACAGCAGAAAGCTCGATTATGCCAGCAGCAGCAATATCAACGGTGAAAGTAGATGAGATTTTGCCACTTTCAGAAATTTCCCCTCTACTGGTTAAACTTTGCCCTAACAAACAACGCTAAAGCGCGATTCATCATGTTTTGGCAAAAATAAGAGTCAACCAATCACTAGTTTAAGTCTGTTGTGTAATAATTCAAGCAATCCGCTTTTCAACAGGATTTCAAACAAGCATTTAACCCTAATAAACTCATGCAGCTGGATTCCAAAGTAAACATCCTTTTAGTGGACGATAAGCTGGAAAATTTATTGGCACTAGAGGCCATTTTGGAAAGACTAGGACAAAACTTAGTCAAAGCCACATCTGGAGAAGAAGCTTTCAGGTGTCTGTTGCATCAAGATTTTGCAGTAATTTTACTGGATGTGCAAATGCCGGGGATTGATGGCTTTGAAACTGCTACCCTAATTCGTAGTCGTGGGCGATCGCGCCACACTCCAATTATCTTTTTGACGGCTTTTAGTACGAGCGATCAAATGCTGTTTAAAGGTTATTCCCTGGGCGCTGTGGATTATCTGCTCAAACCCATAGATACAAATATCTTGCTATCTAAAGTTACAGTATTTGTGGAACTGTTTCAAAAAACACAGGCAGTCCAGCGACAAGCCGGGGAACTGGCAGCTATGAATGCGGAATTAAAGCAAAGTGAAGAACGGTTTCGCTCTTTAAGTAGCTGTTCACCCATTGGGATTTTTGAAGCTGATACACAAGGAAACTGTAAATATACGAATCCTTGCTATCAAGAAATTTGTGGCTATACTTTAGCAGAAAGTTTAGAAAGGCAATGGCTAGAATGTGTGCATCCTCAAGACCAAGCCGAAGCGATCGCTACTTGGTCTGCTTATATTGCTCAAGGTAAAGAATATTCCGCAGAATACCGCTTTCAAAAGTCTGATGGGTGTCAATCTTGGGTTCAGGTTCGCTCTTCACCCATGTTTTCTAGTCAAGATGAATTACTCGGTTATGTCGGCACTTTAGAAGATATTACTGAACGTAAGCAAGCTGAAGAAGTTCGCGCCCAAGTAATTCGAGAACAGACAGCCAGACAAGAAGCCGAAGCCACAAACCGGATGAAAGATGAGTTTCTAGCTGTACTTTCCCATGAACTTCGCACACCTTTAACTTCAATGTTGGGTTGGTCAAAAATCCTCCGCGCGAAAAAACTGGATGAACAAGCTACGGCTCGCGCTTTGGATGCCATTGAACGCAATGCGACCTCTCAAATGAAACTGATTGAGGATATCTTAGATGTATCACGAATTATTCGGGGTGAGTTACGGTTACATTTAACTGTGGTGAATCTAATTTCTGTGGTTGAGGCAGCTATACAGTCGGTGCAACCTCTAGCAGAGACAAAGAATATTCAATTAAATACTATTTTTGACCCTGATCTAGATTCGGTGTGTGGAGATCCAGCCCGTTTACAGCAAATTGTTTGGAATTTACTGACTAACGCCATTAAATTCACTCCTGAAGGTGGAAAGGTAGAAGTGTTAGCTCATGTCATAGAATCACAGCTAGAAGGTGAGTTATTTCCCCTGGGAGAAGTTAAACTTTCCGCCAATTCGGCTCCCCTACGTTTTTCTAAATCTGCCTATGCTCAAATTCAAGTGATTGATACAGGTGTTGGCATTAACCCAGAATTTTTACCTCAAGTTTTTGATCGTTTCCGACAAGCGGATAGTACCACAACGCGATCGCATGGGGGATTGGGTTTAGGTTTGGCGATTGTGCGTCATTTAGTCGAACTCCACGGTGGGATGATTTCTGCCGCCAGTTTGGGTAAAGAAAAAGGATCAACTTTTACGGTGAAGATACCCCTAATGCAAGAAAACAGCAATCTTGATTCACTACACGGAGTCATTAGTCATTAGTCATTGGGTAAGCAAATGTCACCGGCTAACGACTATTAACTGTTGATTGTGGATAAACCATCAATGGTGGTGCTGAACGTAATACCGCATCCAGTAACCCTGGAAATAGTTCTTCTAAATCTTCACGCCGTAATCTATTGATATGTTGTGTACCTTCTTTGCGAGTTAATACAACTCCCGATTCTCGTAAAATTTTAAAGTGATTTGACATAGTTGACTTGGCGATCGCAAAATCAAACCCAGCACAACACTGTTCTCCCTGAGTGGATAGCAATCTGACAATCTCTAGCCGCACGGGATCGCCCAAAGCATACAGCACTCCTGGTAGGGAAATATCTTTTCGATCTGGATGATATAGAAATTTCATTATTGCATTATCGCTTTAAATGCCCTATATTTTGTTTATTCGATAAAATCGAACAATTGAATTAAATCAGGAGGCAATTATGTCATCCGTTATAAATGTCACAGAAGCCACATTTAAACAAGAAGTCCTGGAAAGTGAAATTCCCGTTTTAGTAGACTTTTGGGCCCCTTGGTGTGGTCCTTGTCGGATGGTGACTCCAGTTGTAGATGAGGTTGCTGGCGAATATGCAGGACAGGTAAAGGTGGTAAAATTGAACACAGATCAAAACCCCACTGTTGCTAGTCATTACGGCATTCGGAGCATTCCCACGCTAATGGTATTTAAGGGGGGACGACAGGTTGATATCGTCGTGGGTGCAGTACTAAAAACTACCTTAGCTCAAACTTTAGGGCAGCACATTCAACAATAATAGCGTAGAGTCAGTAACTGTGCTGAATGTTGAGTGCTGTGAAGTCTCATATCGTAATTATCAGGAGAATCGCGTGAATCCTACCACCCAAATTCAACCTTTAGATGTACCTAA
>PWQB01000074.1 GCA_003556955.1 Nostocaceae cyanobacterium CSSed10_463m | reverse complement strand
GGCTTACGCCACGCAAGCTATCAAAATTCAAATAGGAGTCCTATATGAATAATAATTATCTAAAAAAAATACATTTGCGGCTTGATTGAAAATTTATAATCATGACAAATAGCAGTCCTAAATTATTGGTAAAATCTTATTTATGGGTTGTTTACCTTTTTGACCGTTAACCACAATTAGCTGCCAAATAGGGGATTTGTGTCATAATGTTGGCGATATTTGGATGTTATTTATATGATACTTCACATTTCGTCATCTTGCCGTTTCCTTACCTGTATAGGGAGAGATAATGCAAACCCCTATTTTTGCAGGAAAAATGTTACCATCTGATTGTACGTGATGTCATACAATACAATGAGTATAGTTAGTAAATTTTGTCCTTTTACAATTTACGTGAGCCAGATGGGTCTGTAAAATAATGGGATATCAATGATTGGCTGAAAATTGGTTTGCACACACAAAAAAAGCCAACCGAAATTTGAAACAAACCTTTTTTGTTATTAGTTCTTTGCAGCTACATAAAGATGAATATAATAGAAACAGTTAACACCCCTATTGGTAGCTACGCACCAGATTTTGAGCTTCCAGGAATTGATAATCAAGTACACCATCTTAGCCGTTATTTAGAAAAGTTTCGCGCCGTTGGTGTGATTGCTATGTGCAACCACTGTCCTTATGTAAATTTATATCTAGAAAGATTAAAAAATATTCAAGCGGAATTTGCACCACAGGGTTTTACTCTGATGGGGATGAATGGCAGTGCTACACAACAGATAACAGAAAATCTTGATCAGATGAAAGCTTTTGCCCAAAGTCATCAATTAAATTTTCCTTATTTGTTGGATTCCACCCAAGATGTGACGCGGAGTTTTGGCGCTAGTAAAACGCCAATGGCTTTCCTGGTGGATAAAAATGGTATAGTGCAGTACAAAGGACAAATTGACAATCATCCCCAAGAACCATCATCTTTGGGAGAAGATTATTTTAGAGATGCGATCGCTGCTTTGTTCAAAGGTCAAGCAATTAACCTACCAGAAACCGAACCAGCAGGAACCTCATTGATTTGGCGACACTAGACATAGATAGTCACTGTGCTGCTATCTTAAATTGGAGGCAATTGCAACTTTTTTGATAAAGCGTAACTTCATGGGAACGAATTACCGGCGGGTTTTACTTAAACTAAGCGGTGAAGCCTTAATGGGCAACATGGGCTATGGTATTGATCCAGAAGTGGTCAAAGAGATAGCGCAGGAAGTAGCAGAGGTGGTAGCCACTGGCGTTCAAATTGCCATTGTCGTAGGCGGCGGAAACATTTTTCGTGGCGTTAAAGCTGCGTCGGCGGGGGTGGACAGGGCAACCGCTGACTACATAGGAATGATTGCCACGGTAATGAATGCCATGACGCTGCAAGACTCCTTAGAGCAAATTGGGGTACAGACGCGGGTACAAACCGCGATCGCTATGCAAGAATTAGCGGAATCTTATATTCGTCGTCGCGCCATCCGCCACCTAGAAAAAGGACGGGTGGTAATTTTTGGTGCTGGTTCAGGAAATCCCTTCTTTACGACTGACACCGCAGCAGCCTTAAGAGCCGCAGAAATTGATGCCGAGGTGATTTTTAAAGCCACCAAGGTAGACGGAATATATGATGCTGACCCCCATATTTATCCAGAGGCCAAGCGTTACACCAGTCTCACCTACGCGCACGTTTTAGCCAAAGATTTGCGCGTCATGGATAGTACAGCGATCGCCTTGTGTAAAGACAATAATATCCCAATTCTGGTTTTTGATTTAACGGTGCGAGGTAACGTCCGCCGAGCCGTATTGGGAGAAAATATCGGCACCCTTGTGGGAGGTTCATGTGAAATTATCTGAAGCTGAGAGTACGATGCAAAAGACCGTTGAAGCAACTCAACGAGCTTTTAACACCATTCGCACTGGCCGCGCCAATGCGAGTTTACTAGATAAAGTCTCGGTGGACTACTACGGTTCACCCACGTCTTTGAAATCCCTGGCAAACATTAGCACGCCAGATGCCACAACCATATTGATTCAGCCTTACGACAAAGGCAGCTTAAACCTGATCGAGAAAGCAATTTCCCTCTCTGACGTAGGTTTAACACCCAGTAACGATGGTTCTGTAATTCGGCTGAATATACCACCATTGACAAGCGATCGCCGGAAAGAATTAGTCAAAATTGCGGCTAAGTATGCTGAAGACGGTCGTGTAGCCATTCGCAATATTCGGCGTGATGTCCAAGACTCCATTCGCAAAGAAGAAAAAGCTTCGGAAATTTCTGAAGATGAATCCAAAGATCAACAAGATAAACTGCAAAAACTCACAAATAAATTTACTGCCAGAATAGATGACTTGCTGGCAGAGAAAGAAAAAGACATTACAACTGTCTAAGGATGCTCATGAAGTAGAGTAATATCAACGAGGAAGGCTGAAGAATGTTGTATCAATTCTTCAGTCTTTATCTATTACCAAACAAACTGATAATTAATTATTATGTATGACACCATCATCGTCGGCGCTGGGCCAGCAGGTGGCACAGCAGCATATCATTTAGCCAAAAAAGGGCATTCAGTCTTAATTTTGGAAAAAGCAGCCCTGCCCAGATATAAGCCCTGTGGTGGTGGTGTTTCACCTGCGATCTCCCAATGGTTTGACTTTGACCTTAGCCCCGCAATTTCTACCAAAGTAGACTCCCTGCGCTTCACCTGGAAATTAGGCGACCCAGTAGAGGCCAAAATCCCCACCAAAGAGCCAGTTTGGATGGTACGACGTAATATTTTTGACCATTTCTTAGTGCAGCAAGCCCAAAAGCAAGGGGCTGAACTACGTGATCATACAACCGTTACAGGAATTGAGTATAAAAATGACCATTGGCAAGTCAACACAGTTCATGGTGCAGTGACAGGTCATTACTTAATCGCTGCTGATGGTGCAAAAGGGTCAATGGCTAAATGGCTAGGATTCAAAAACCAAAAACGTCGCCTAGCAGCAGCCTTAGAAGCAGAAGTTCCTGCTGTAGTCACGGACAAATCCACACTTCATCTTGAATTGGGCTTAGTCAAAAACGGTTATATGTGGAACTTCCCCAAAGCCGATGGTTATTCCATAGGTTTAGGGACATTTATCGGTGGTGAAGGACAAAACTTTAAGAAAATCTTAGACGAATACGCGAAATCCTTTGATTTGGACATGAAAAGTAGCCAGCAATATGGTCATCCCCTTTATGTGTGGAATGGTCATCAACAGCTGCATACTCAAAACGCCATTTTAGCTGGAGAAGCCGCTTGTGTAGTTGACCCCATGACCGCAGAAGGTATTCGCCCCTCAATTTTTAGTGGTGTACTAGCAGCCGCAGCCATTGATCAAGCCCTTTCTGGTAACATCAATGCTTTAGAAGAATACAGCGCCGCCATCAACGAACAATGGGGAAATGATATGGCTTGGGCGCAAAAACTAGCTGGTGCATTCTATCGCTTTCCTGATATTGGCTACAAAGTAGGAGTAAAACACCCATCTAGTGCCAAAATTATGGCTAAAATTTTGTGTGGTGAAATACACTACAGCGAAGTTGCTGGTCGCGCTTTGAAACATCTTATTCCTGGTTTATTTTGATAAAAAATCTTGTACTGCTGTGAAGACAACTTCTGGGTATTCTTCATGTAGTCCCAGGGAACCGGGAACTATGACGCTTCTCACTCCTGGTAATGCGGCTAAGGCATTCATTTCTTGTCGTGATTTGGGTGGACTTGATTCTCCAATTACTACCATCAGGGGAATAGACAAGGATTGCACAAGTGTGAGAAAGTCGGATTGCTCTCGCACAGCATCAAGACTACCTGTGACAAAAGCCGCAGAAGCAAATCTAGCTCCGGTTTTTTGCGTTGTTTGCCATTTTTTTTCCATAAAGCTGGGTGTGAGTTTAGCGTCATCGGTAAATACGTGTCGGCGGTACATCCAAGTTAAAGAACCCCACCCCCAACCCCTCCGGTGCAAGCGAGGAACTACGGTGTACACACAAGTGGATCAGATCCCCCTAAATACCCCTTAAAAAGCTAAGGTGTACACACAAGTCTTAGCACAGCGTATTTATATTTCCGCCTCGGAATAAATTCCGAGTCTCATAGCACAAGTCCTCTAAAGAGGACTCAATGAGAAACGGGAGCAACGCGATTTTGTGAGATGAGCGTCCGTCAGAGCGATCGCTAAAAACCAGATTCAGTAATTTAAAAGAATTAGTTACAATAAAAGTAGTGTTTATACGGATAAAAGGTCTGATTTTTATGACCAGAGATAAATAAGACTCGTTTGTTGGGCAAAAAAAAGGTAGGATTCCCGAATAGTAAAGGTTTTGATATCTGACATCAAAACAGGGAGTGCCTACACCGAATGAAAAATAGTATATATTCTAGCTTCGATTTAAACAAATCTTTAGGACAGTTTCAAGAAACAGTTACGAAACTTTTAGAATTAACGAATATATCAGAATGGGATGGACGCGTTTTCAAGGAACGAGAGGAAAAAATTAGAGAATCTGCATTAGTTTTAGCAGGAGAATGTACAGCTTTGTTAGTGCATAAGCTGTCAAAATCTCAAAAGTTTTTGGATAAAGCAATGCAGGAGACACAAGGATGGTGGCATGAGAAAACACAAAAACATGGTTGTAAAAAGCGCCAAATATTAACAATTGGTAATGTGGAAGTAAGTTTAAAATTACCTTATGTAGTTGAACGTCCAACTCAACCAAAGAACAATCAAAAAATCCTAAATGAAGGATTTTGCCCATTCTTAAGATATTTAGGAATGTCCGAGGGTTTAACCCCTGGTGTTTTCTCGAAGATTGCCCAATATGGTGCAATTGCTGGCTCTTTTGAAGCAGCGCGTACAACACTAATAGATTGGGGCATAAATATCAGTCTAAAACGCATAGAACGGCTAACATATTATTTTGGTAAAATTGGCATAAATTTACGTCAATCGAAAATAAACAGTTTAGATGTGGGCAATTTACCGACAACTAATATTCTTAAAGACCAGCGTGTTGTCATCGCTGTAGACGGCGGTCGTACCCGAATTCGGATTAATAATAAAGGTAGGCGTAAGGTTAAAACTAACCGTGTAGGCTATACAGGAGAATGGGTTGAGCCTAAATTATTAACTATTTATGTGGTGAATGAGCAAGGTGAAAAAATTAAGAATGGTGAAATTCCTATTACTAACGATGGGACTTACTCAGGATTTGAAGGATTTTTACAAATCTTAGAAATGTACTTGGTTAATTTAGGGATTAGTCAGGCAAAACAGGTTTTAT
>PWQB01000782.1 GCA_003556955.1 Nostocaceae cyanobacterium CSSed10_463m | reverse complement strand
GTAAACTATATAGCTGTGTCCAGTAATCCAACCGACATCAGCAGTACACCAATATACATCTGTATCTTGCAGGTCAAAGATCCATTTGGTGGTGATATGACTGTATAAGTTATAGCCAGCAGTGGTATGTACAACACCCTTTGGTTTGCCGGTGCTACCAGAAGTGTAGAGGACAAACAGCATATCTTCGCTGTCCATTGGTTCTGCTGGACAATCTGCTGATACACCTTTTTGTAAATCATGCCACCAATGGTCACGCCCTGGCTCCATTTTTGTGTCTTGACAGGTGCGCTTGACTACTAGCACGTCTGTAATGGAAGGGACAGCATGATCTGCTAAGGCTTTATCTACTTCTACCTTTAGAGGAACGATCGCATCTTTACGCCAACCACCATCAGCAGTAATCACTATTTTAGCTTCTGCATCATTGAGGCGATCGCGCAAAGCTTCGGCACTGAAACCACCAAATACGACACTGTGGGGTGCGCCAATTCTCGCACAGGCTAACATAGCGATCGCCGCTTCGGGAATCATCGGCATATATATCCCAATGCGATCGCCTTTTTTCGCTCCCAATTGCTTCAGCACATTGGCAAACTGGCACACTTCCCGATGTAATTGGGCATAAGTTAGTGTACGAGAATCACCTGGTTCTCCTTCCCAAATCAGCGCCGCCTTATTTTTGCGCCAAGTAGTCAGGTGTCGATCCAGACAATTATAAGAAATGTTAATTTTACCACCGTCAAACCACTTAGCAAAAGGTGGTTGCCAATCTAGCACCGTGTCCCATTTTTGGAACCAATGTAATTCAGTTTCGGCTAATTCTGCCCAAAATTGCTGCGGATTAGCCTTTGCCTTGTCGTATAATTGTTGATAGTCCGCCAAACTTTTGATTTGGGCATTTTGAGTAAATTCGCTGCTAGGAGGGAATGAGCGCTTCTCTTGTAGGATTGATTCTATCGTTGGCTGAGACATAACTAACCTTTCCCTGTAATAGCGTTGTGACTGATAACTATCTTGTACTGGAATTTATGCAGGATTGCGTTGAATTTCATTAAGAGATACAGTATTTTAGGCATAAGTAATTCCACACCCAATTGTTTTGGTATGGTAATTAGCCCAAAATTCTGATATCCTGCCCAGGATAGAATAGAATATACAATCTATGGTGCATTGTTTTTTTACCAAAGCGTTAGTTATTGAAAGTAGGGCATCGTTTGCAAGCACAAGAGATTAAGGATCAGTTAAAACACCTTATCGAGCAAGCTTCCTCGATAGACCCTAACTTGTCGAAAAAATTAGATGAAATTAATCGTTGGGTAAAAAATACTAGGCCAGGTTCCTTGACTGCGAAACCCTTTGTCCTCGCCTTTCTCCTAGAAGTCATCACAGACTCTACCATTTGGCTGATGATTAAATCATCATCTTCTGAAGCAGAACAAAAAGCTAAGTTCGAGCAGATGACTCCAAATGAGAAATATTGGTATGGCTGTCTTTTTCCCAGATGGATAAATGCTAATGACTCCAAATTTTACATTTGGAAACAAAAACTCATGGCTGGGGAATTTAATCAGGAAGATGATGATATCATTAAAGCAATAGCCCAAGATATTGTGCAGCGTGAAGGTAGTGTTTGGAAGCGTTATATTGCCGACCTGTCTATGGCAACGGATTTGATTGTGAGTAGTCGTCAGCACAAACCACTATGTATTCAAGTTACCAGTGTATCCGAAGAGTTTAATCATCAAAAGTATCATTTTTGGCAAAACACACTGCATTCATGGGAAATCGAGAGAGGAATATTTTTAAGTTACAACCCCAAAGATGCCAACTTCATTAAGCAATTAGTCAATATAGTACTGCATAACAGTGACTATCTTTCTGGTGGTAAGTATTTGAAGTTTGATTGATGCTGTCAACATTTCAATGCTTGAAGATTTGTGTTTTTACCCTACATACTCATCAGCTAATTACAGCTTTTATGGCTAACCGACAAGAAACTCAAAGCTACGAAACTTCTGTGGAAGAATTTGCTCAAGCTTTAACAACAGCCCGCCGAATGCAGCATGACTGGCTAACTTACGGAGTAGATTATGTTCATTTTTATGTTGAGGATGTAGAGAGTAATTGGCTAGAAACGTGGGGAGATGAAGATATTTTAGGTAATCGGTTTTTAGATGCTATTAAGGAATTTTTAGTCAGCAGTGATGATGTAGCTATCCGGGTAAGGAAACATTTAGGAGAGCGTTCTCTGTTTGATTTAGCTGTAAATTTAGAAGTATGTTGGCGAATTGGCGAAAGTAGTGACAGGTTATGTTTGGTGAGAAATCTGTTAGCTGGTGACGACAAGAATGTTGATTTAAATAATGAGGAATTATTAAATTTAGCAGAGAGTCTGTTACAAAAATTGGCAGAGGTTTCTGAGTAACTAGTGAAAGTTCGTAGTGAGGACTTCAGTCCTCTCTATATTGTTTAACGCACCGCCAAGAACGCCTCCTTCGGCACGCTACCGCGTAGTGTCTCCCCTTGGGAGAAGGAAGCAGAGGAAGAAAGAAGCCATCTCAATGTGTGTGAGTCAGCTTCATGAAACATTTTTATTCAGCTAAACTATTTTTTGGATATCCCCATAAGCACGGTAGAATCCACCACTAGCTGATTCGCGAATTTCTTGAACAAGGTAACGCGTACCTTCAATACGAATATCTTTGGGAAACTGCACTTTCCAATTGGGATTGTATCCTTCAGAAACAACACGAACTCTGAGCTTAGTTCCTTCTCGAAAGCATTCAAGAATGACCCCAGAGCTTGTATTTGTAGTAGTTTCTAGAACAGATGAGGGTGCGGCTCCTTCACCTAATGGTGCTTTAATAACTACTGCTTCGGGAACTGTACCCATTTGAGCAGAGCGAATGGCAGTTTCACTAGCATCAATGCAAGCTAAAGAACCATCTGTAGTCACAATATAAACATTGTTATCGAAAAACTGCATAGATAAAGCCGAGCCACAGCCTGTAGAAAGCTTCCAAAGTCGCTCTCCTAGATGATCAAAACAATAAATGGAGGAACTATCATCTCCAGCAAAAACATACTTACCATTCAGTGCGGCCGCACAGGAGTAAACTGCCGCATCACACTTGTAAACTGAACCAACTTTGCCATCTTTACTAAAGCAGTAAACCTTTTGGTCGGTTGTACCAGCATAGACTGCTGATGCTTCTTGCCAACCAAAGAGTACGCTACCTTGAGTTTTCTGATGCCATAACATTCGACCTTCTTGATGATCATACATAGTCACACCTTTGCTATGACCGTGATAAACACCAGATTCGTCACAACGTACCATCCAGCCTGAATCGCCTTGGCTCAGACGAGTCCATTGTGATTCATCATCATGATCAATTGTCGTTACGCCACCATTGGCATCAGAGACTGCTAATAAGCCATTTTTGATATCCAACCAAAAAATATCCACATTCTCGTCAATCTTGTAACTAAGACGTGGTAACTTGCCAGTTAGGTCGTAAACATTACCGTCATCACAACCAGCATAAATCCAAATATCATCGCCAACTAAACATTTAACACCATCAGGAAGCTTCAACCGATTGATAACTTCACCCTGATGATTCAAAGCAAACACTTGACCTGCTTGATTCCCAACCCAACACCGTTTAGCATCGATAAAAATCCCAAAAGCGGCTGAATTAGAAGCAAACTTCCAAATAATGGGAGCTTGTTTAGCTGTTGAAATGGTACTGCTAACTTGGCGGCGTGTCACAGTACGTTTCTGGCGAACACCCATAACAGCTACTTCGTAGCCTTTTTTTAGTTTTTCGTTAATCTTTTTACTAGCTTCTGCTTTAGCTTTATCTGGAGTGGGACAAGTTTTTGTTTTAGTTTGTCCTGAGTCGCCAATACGTCCGTAACGTATGGTTAATTGGTTGTCTTGAACTATGACTTCATAAAATTTGTGGGAGCTGCCATTAGTCTCGGAAAGCTCTAAATATGTCCTCTCTTCTGCCATAACTTCACCCTCAAAATTAATAGAAGTTTCCAGTATACACAGCCAATGAGGTAGGATTCACGGATCTGATCAAGCACCGATACTCATTTTACCCTGGAGAGATTTCTTTGAAATTGAGAAATGAATTTTTAACGTCTCAAAGGAAATGTTAAAACTTTTGGTGTATTGAATAATACTTATAAATCCTGAACCGTAAAGCGATAGCGAAGCGCTGCGAAGCGATCGCCTGGATATCCTCCCCATCAGAATGGAGCAGCAACACGTTAAGCTGGATAAGAGTAGCATTTTGTTGCACTTTTCAGATAATTTTTATTTTTCCTGCTTGAGAAACCCGGAATGCTAGACCAAATTTTTGATTATCTTAACTTTCATTTCAGCGTTGAAGCCCCGATAGTGCTGCTAATCCTGGTTCTATTAGAGGCGGTGCTATCTGCTGATAACGCGATCGCCCTCGCAGCCATCGCCCAAGGATTAGAAGACAAGGAACTCGAACGAAAAGCCCTCAACTTCGGTTTAGTCGTTGCTTATGTGCTGCGAATTAGCCTGATTCTCACTGCCACTTGGATACAAAAATACTGGCAATTTGAATTATTAGGTGCTGGCTATCTGCTGTGGTTGGTATTCCAACACTTCACCTCCAAAGAAGACGAAGACAACCATCATCATGGCCCCCGGTTTAACTCATTGTTGCAAGCCATCCCTGTAATCGCCTTTACAGATTTAGCCTTTTCCTTGGATAGCGTTACCACTGCGATCGCGGTTTCTCAAGAAAAGTGGCTAGTTCTGACCGGTGCAACAATTGGTATCATCACCTTGCGATTTATGACCGGTTTATTTATCCGGTGGTTAGACGAATTTAAAAACCTCGAAGATGCCGGCTATATCACCGTAGCCTTTGTCGGTTTGCGCCTGTTAATGAGAGTCATCAACGATAACTTAGTTCCACCAGAATGGGCGGTAATTTCAGCGATCGCCCTAATTCTCGTCTGGGGATTCTCTGTACGTAATGAAATTGAAGTACCCGCAGTAGAACCCGAAAAAAGTGAAGTATCCAAATAAGGTAAGGTGAGGGACATGAAGTACCCCACCCCCTTGTAGAGACGCGATTCATCGCGTCTTAGATTCATCGCGTCTTAGATTCATCGCGTCTTAGATTCATCGCGTCTTAGATTCATCGCGTCTTAGATTCTTAAATTCATCGCTTAAATTATTCTTGCAACCAAGGTTTTAAATGTGGTTCCCAACTGACCAACTCTTCCTCCTTAAACCACAAAGCTATTTCTCTCTGTGCAGTTTCCAAAGCATCAGAACCGTG
>PWQB01000593.1 GCA_003556955.1 Nostocaceae cyanobacterium CSSed10_463m | reverse complement strand
TGCCGCCACTATGAACCCAGAGAATTATCTGCTAGTAAATAAAAAAATAATCATGAATGCCCTAAATTATCTCAAATTTTGGGTATTTTATTGTTTATAATTACTTTATAAGGGGCATTATTTAATAACCTTTTCTTAACCTTATTAATTTCTTTTTGGAGAATAAATAAATTGGCAAAATATTCTTAAATAAGTATTTTTACAGTGGAAAATTTTAATCAAAAACAATATTGTATAGAAAATTTTAATCAAAACTTCTCCCCATGCACAAATATTAAAATTACTAAAATTTATGAAAAGGCGTAAATTACTTTGTAATTTTTTCTTGTTGTTGGGCGGTTGTGCAGCCGGAGTTAGCCCTATAGAAAGCAGTTCCTATAATTCAGGCAATTCCACATCTGATCATCTCAAATTTGCCGTTGCAGATGCCACAGGAATTGAAAACTTGCAGCGAGATTATGGAGCATTTCGCAATACATTAGAACAAGTATTAGGCATACCCATTGAATTTTTTCCCGTTGAAAATCGCACAGCAGCAGCACCAGCATTGCAATTAGGTCAGGTAGATATTGTTTTAGCTGGCCCATCAGAATATGTAGTTTTAAAATCCCGCGCTGCGGCTATTCCGATTATTGCTATTCAACGCCTGAATTATTATCCCATAATTCTTGTCCGTGCGGATAGCAAAATCAAATCATTAGTGGAACTCAAAGGTAAAACAATCGCTATGCGAAAAGTTGGTTCGACTTCTGGACATTTAGCGCCAACAAAAATGTTGATGGATGCTGGTTTAGATCCAAATACTGATGTCAAAATTGTCATGTTAGGTAATCAGGGAATACAAGCTTTAAAAAAAGGGGAAGTAGATGCTTGGACAATTGCATCTGATAGATACAAAATACTCCTAGAGTCTGAAGGTTTATCTGAGAAATATTTTGCTGTGATCGCTAAAGGAGAATTGCTTCCTAGTGATGTGTTTGTCATGAATAACCAGTTAGCACCTAGCTTGATAGAAAATGTGCGATCGCGTATGCTAGAAAACCGTGAAAAACTACTGGATAGTCTGCTAGAAAGCACAGTGAATCAACCTTATAAAGGCTCAAAATTTGCTCCAGCTAATGACGCTGACTACAACATCATTCGTGAAGTTTATCAAAAAATAGGGCAGGGGCATTTTCTCTAATCTAGTTAAACATAAATTAATGTTTAGAAAATATAAAAATAAATTTAAAAGAAATTTATTTTGGCTAAATCACCTGAGTAATCGCTGGAGTATCGCCAAAAAAATTTGTTATGGCTATACTGTAGCAATTGGTATTTCTTTCATCGGGACAACCAGTGGTTTGTTACTTGCATATCACAATGAAATATATGCCTATAAGCAATTGAATTTATCTTATCAACAACAATCGTTGTTAAAAGATTTAGAAAATTCAGTAACTAGAGTCAGATTACATCCCCAACGTTTAGCGAATGTTTTAGAAAATTCTATTTGGTTTGAATATGAAAAAAATCATTTTAATAAGCAATTAATTCTTGTTTATAAAGACTTAGCTGAAATTAAAAAATTCATTGATATTCATCCCCGCAATTTAGTCATAGACCAAACAGAATTTAATGCTTTAATCAATGATTACTACTTAACGACAAAATCATATAGTCAACTAATTAAAGACTTTTGGCAAGAAGTTGGAAAAAATATCCAGCCTCATAGTACAGATTTAATAATTTTATTAAAGAAAGAACAGCAAGTTGATATTAATCTAAAATTTGATCAACTTTCAGATAAATTGATTTTGGTTATAGGTCGTGCCGATATTCATAAACAACAAGCACATACACGCTTTGAAAAATCTCAACAATTGCGAGTTAAAGTGATTGTAGCTAGTATGTTGCTTTCGATTGGAATCGCCGCAGCACTAGCAATGTATACTAGTAAGTTAATTGCTCATCCTTTACGGGTCGTCACTAATGTTGCTAGAAGAATTACTCAAGAATCCAACTTTAAACTCAGAGCAAATGTTAATAGTCAAGACGAAGTTGGGACTCTAGCAACTTCTTTAAATCAATTAGTTGAATGGGTGGAAAGTTATACAAAAGAGTTAGAAATAGCACGGCAAAACTTAGAGCAACGGGTGGAAGAACGCACTCAAGAACTAGAACTATCCCGCCAAACTTTAGAGCAACGGGTAGAAAGACGAACTCAGGAACTACAAAAAATTCTCCAAGATTTGAAAGAAACTCAAGGGCAATTAATTCAAACAGAAAAGATGTCTTCTTTAGGAGAGATGGTAGCAGGTATTGCTCATGAAGTAAATAACCCTGTTAATTTTATTTATGGTAATATTAAATATGCCAATGACTATTTGCAAGATTTACTAATTTTAATCAAATTATATCAGCAAGAGTACCCAGAACCAAGTTGGATAATTTGCGAAAAAATTGAAGAGATGGATTTAAACTTTATCGCTAAAGATTTATCCAGCCTACTTAGTTCTATGAAAATGGGCGCTCAACGTATTCGGGAAATTGTTTTATCTTTGCGGAATTTTTCTCGCCTCGATGAATCAGATATGAAGGAAGTAAATATTCATGAAGGAATTGATAATACCCTATTAATTCTTAATCACAGAATTAATCAGGAAATAGCAATAGTTAAAAATTATGGGAAACTGCCCTTGATTGAGTGTTATCCGGCTCAATTAAATCAAGCATTTATGAATATTATTAGTAATGCTATAGATGTACTAATAGAACAAAAAAATAACTCAAATAAGCAGATTACTATAGATACAGTCAAGTTAGATGATAGTTATATTCGAGTAGGAATCAAAGATAACGGTTCAGGAATTACCCCGGAAATTAAAAATAAGTTATTTAATCCTTTTTTTACAACTAAACCAGTAGGTAAGGGTACTGGCTTGGGTTTAAGTATTTGTTATCAAATCATCAATAAACACCAGGGGAAAATAGAAGTAATCTCAGAAATTGCCAAAGGGGCTGAATTTATCATTTTTTTGCCGATTAAAGCCTCAAATAGATGCTCAAAGCAATTACCAAAAACTGAATTACAACAATTATAGGTTGCAAAATACATAGTTGAATTTATTTAGTGCTACTTACAGATGTCTATGCCCACAAGTGGAGAAAATAAGGTAAAATTAGATTGCTGCTGTTAATGCTTGCTCTTGCAGATGTCTTCCACAGTTATGACGTGAAACTAATATTGATGACATCTAGTTTTGATAGTGCGTTACCTTGGAAGAGCGTTTTGCTGTACTGAAATTTCTCATGTACTTTTATGTAGACATACGCAAAGCACATTCTCTAAGAGTAGCTTGAAGGTAGCAAAATTTTATAGGAGTACGGAAATTATGACTTTATCAACACAGTTCAAGAAGTATTGTAAATGGTTTTGGGATGAATCGCTGGGTGGTGAGTATGATACTTGGGGTACAAGCACCTATTTTATGGAAGTTGGCTATGATTTATGTGCTGTGAGACAAATAGAAGTTTATGAAAATGGCAACGTATTATTTTACGATGGGAGCCATTTTGCAGATAATCATGGAATGTTATGTGATAAACCTTTAGGTGAAGAAGATATTCAAGAATTTGCCATTACCAAAGATGAATTTGAACAAGTTTGGAGTACCAAAGTACCAATGAATAGATAATAGCAAGGTGCTTTAACCTGACTATTACCGCCGGGAAGTAAATTATATCGTGTCCGGTTTTTCACAGATGCACAGATGATAACTAATTAGGCGGACATAATATTATTTGCTGTAAATTGCTTCGTATATGTTGTGCGGCAATTTACAGTATGTTTTGGTGGAAATATACATGAAAATAAATATTAAGTAAGTCGTCGCCAATAATTAAAGGTTTGTAGTCAGGACTTCAGTCCTGAATTAAGGGCTATGAGCAATTATTACTAGCTCAGTTACAATATTTTTACATTTCTTCACATATAGCGGTTATCAGTTAAGTGAGATACAAGAACCCCACCCCCAACCCCCTCCCCGCAAGCCTATCGTGTACACACAAGTCTTATCAAGTTGCCTTATCACGTTTTGATCCCCCCTAGCCCCCCTTGAGAAGGGGGGAAAATTTCTTAAAGTCCCCCTTTTTAAGGGGGATTTAGGGGGATCAGATCATTTGTGTGTAAACCGTAGCCCCGCAAGCGAGGAGGGGGCTATGATGTACTTCATTCAAGTGCATACCGCTATAGTTAGGTTTATTCTCGCCAACTTACTTATTTAAGTATTTAAACCTTGTCCATCATGAAAAGTGGAGTTGTTGTCATTGCGACGTAAGGAAGCAATCTCACCATCTTGACTAAAAACTACAGTTCTCAAAGTAGACAAGGTTTAATTATTTATTTTCAGAAATTATTTCAGAAGTTGCTTTGTTCAAGGTGGGATAAAAGATACCATGTTTAGCAAAGGCTTGTTTAGCTCGTCGCATTAAATCAGTTTGATAAATAAACTCATCCCTAGCATCCATTGGGTAAGACCTGAGTTTAAAATGGGTACACCAAGGTAATTCTTTCATGACTACAACAACAGGCAATTTTAACTGAGTATATCGACTACTGTAAGCAGCTTGGTATAAAAGTCGGATTACCTGATCACAATCAACATTGTGATCTAAATAAAATTCTGTAACAACTTGGGCTTCTAATTCACCACTATTAGCATTAGAGATAGCATTATCCCATGTTTTACTGTGGGGAATGGTAACAGTATTATCATCAGGGGTTTGCAGTTGGAGTCCACGTAAACCGTAACCGATTACCTCGCCGTAATGTTCATCAATAGTAATGCGATCGCCTACTCGATAAGGTGCTTCAAATAAAGTCACAACTCCAGCTATAATAGAACTTACATAGTCTTTAAATGCAAATCCTAATCCCACCGCAATCGTTCCGGTGAGTGCGAGGAGATTTTTCTCAGATAGATTTAAAAATAGGTTGAGTAGATAAACTACAGTAACAATTAAAATCAGTCCTTTCCAAAAAGGTACTGACTGTTTAATGGTGAGTCGGAACAGCCGTGGTACTCGCTCAGATAGCCAATTCACAAAAGATTGAATTGATACAGAAATTCCGTAGGCGACAAAAACGCTAATCAGAGCTTTGAGAATTTTGTTAACTGTAATTTCAGTTAGCAGTCTGTCAGCTATTCCATTATCATCTAATAATTGAGCAAACAAGCTAGTAGATATAGACACAAGCATCATGATTACTCTCCCAGCAAAAAGTTGTTATTAATTAACTCAGTTTTGAGTGAAGGATAGTAAGCAGGATAAATATTTAATTG
This sequence comes from Nostocaceae cyanobacterium CSSed10_463m, assembly GCA_003556955.1. The sequence goes on along the minus strand of PWQB01000593.1, from coordinate 24 downwards.
CTCTTGCTGTTGGACTATTACACC
>PWQB01000234.1 GCA_003556955.1 Nostocaceae cyanobacterium CSSed10_463m | reverse complement strand
TGAGTGGGTAGGGGCGGGTTCAAGAGTCAGTCTGTGGTTCGTCGAAATCCTTAGTAAACCCGCCCGTACATCAAGGCTTTGGGCAATCAACAATGTCCTCACGTGTATGCGTAGTGCTATATAGATGCACAGAATATTTAATAACGAACCGCCAAGCACGCCAAGCACGCCAAGAGTGTCAGCTAAGTCATTTAGTGCAGTTTCACATTAATTTAGGGATAAGTTCATTGTTTTTGCAGAAAGAAAAATTAAATTACGAATTAAAATAGTTAAAATATAAATTGATGATATAATAACTCTCTCACTTACCCTGGTTTTATGGGACTGCCAATTGTTGCTATTATCGGTCGCCCGAATGTGGGCAAATCCACCCTGGTTAATCGTCTCGCCGGGGAACAAACGGCGATTGTCCACGACGAACCGGGTGTGACACGCGATCGCACTTATATGCCATCTTACTGGCGCGATCGTGATTTTCTAGTTGTAGATACAGGTGGTTTAGTCTTTAACGACGATACCGAATTCCTGCCATTGATTCGCCAACAGGCACTCACAGCCCTCTCACAAGCCAGCGCCGCTATTATGGTTGTAGACGGTCAAGCTGGCCTCACAGGGTCTGATCAAGAAATTGCTACGTGGTTACGCCAACAACCAGTACCCGTTTTACTGGCTGTAAACAAATGTGAATCCCCAGACCAAGGCGCAATTCAAGCCTCAGAATTTTGGGAATTAGGTTTAGGTGAACCTTTCCCCATATCCGCAATTCATGGTAGTGGCACAGGCGAATTACTCGACGAGTTAATTAGTCACATCCCCATCGTTACAGAAGTAGAAGAAGATAACGAAATTAAAGTAGCCATTATCGGCCGCCCTAATGTTGGCAAATCCAGCTTATTAAATGCTTTTGTGGGCGAAGAAAGGTCAATTGTTAGCCCCATTTCTGGCACAACCCGCGATGCGATTGATACCGTAGTGGAACGAAATGGGCAAATTTATCGCTTAATTGACACCGCAGGTATTCGCAGAAAAAAACAAATAGACTACGGTACAGAATTTTTTAGCATTAACCGTGCTTTCAAAGCCATTCGCCGCGCCGATGTGGTTTTAATGGTCATTGATGCCTTAGATGGAGTCACAGACCAAGACCAAAAATTAGCCGGGCGGATTATCGATGAAGGTCGAGCTTGTATTATCGTCGTCAATAAATGGGATGCCATTGAAAAAGACTCCTATACTATTTACGACTACGAAAAAACCATAGAAGCCCGGTTACACTTTACAGAATGGGCAGAAACCATTTTTGTTAGTGCCTCCACAGGACAACGGGTAGACAAGATTTTAGACTTAGTAAATGAAGCTGCTGAATCACACAAACGCCGTGTGAGTACATCTGTCATCAACGAAGTCCTCACCGATGCTGTGAGTTGGCATTCACCCCCAGCTACTAGGGGTGGTCGTCAGGGCAAAATCTATTATTGGACTCAAGTGGGTATCCAACCCCCAACCATCGCCCTCTTCGTCAACGAAGCCAAACGTTTTAATGATAACTACCGCCGCTACATTGAAAGGCAATTCCGCAAACAATTAGGATTTAAAGGCACACCCATGCGTTTACTGTGGCGCAGTAAAAAAGTCCGGGAGATGGAAGTTGGTAGTGTGAATAGAGCAACTCGCGTTAAATAAGTGCTAAATGCTGAATAGGCGAAAGCACCATTTTGACAAATAAAAAAATATCTGAAAATTTCTTGTAGTGCGGGCATCTTGCCCGTCAAAATTAATTCAGGTCAAAAATGCTGTTAAGCGCAAATTCAAAAATTTATGACTGCTGCTACAACAACTCCTGGTTTAGCCTCCCGTTTGGTTAATGGTGTCCTGGCTATTAAACCTTTAGCCAATTTAGCCAAGCATCAAGCTAGACAAATGATGATTAAACGGGCTGAAAAAATTGGCGTACCTTGGACACAAGAAGTAAAAACCTTACAAGCGCGTGACTGGACACAAGAATTAGCTCAAGTACAAAATCCTCAGCTTTCTTACCCAGATTACTACCTTAATTCATTTCATGCTTACGAAAGCGGCAATCTCAGCTGGCAAGCTGCATTTGAGGTCAAGCCTGCGGCTCATGCTGTTCATGCTAAAATTTGGCAAGATGCAGAAGCTCAAGGTGATGCTAAACTACGTCAAAGTTATCACGATATTCTCAAAGGCTCGCTGACTAATACTCCGCAAGATATCCTAGATGTGGGATGTAGTGTTGGACTCAGTACTTTTGCCCTGCAAGAAATTTATCCCCAGTCTCAGATTACAGGTTTGGATTTATCGCCTTACTTTTTAGCTGTTGCCCATTATCGCGCCCAACAAAGTCAAGCTCAAATTAAATGGCTCCATGCAGCAGCTGAATCTACCGATTTACCAGACGCTTCCTTTGATTTAGTCTCAATTTTCTTAATGTGCCACGAACTGCCCCAATCAGCAACCCAAGAGATTTTTGCTGAAATGCGGCGGTTGTTGCGTCCCGGTGGTCACTTGGCAATTATGGACATGAACCCCCAATCAGAAATCTACCAGAAAATGCCTCCCTACATCTTGACGTTGCTCAAAAGTACTGAACCTTATTTAGATCAATATTTTGCTTTGGACATTGAGCAAGCCTTAATTAAAGCTGGTTTTCAAGCGCCCACTATCACTCGTAATACCCCTCGTCACCGCACTATCATTGCTCAAATACACTAGCTTGTGTAGTTTGGGTTGAGAAACGCCAAACCTTGACACTATAGATCCCCGACTTTTTTGAGAAGTGGGGGATCTGGATCTTACGTTTTTTTAGACTAGAACTGGCTCAGACTTGGCACTACTGACAGTAGTTGCATCTGATGTTGTACAGTAAATTTCACAAGAGTTATTGGGACTTTCAATCAGTTTAATTTTGTAAAGTGTAGCTCCCAATTCCTGAATAGGCGATCGCAATAAATTACTAATGTAAAGGGCGATATTCTCAGCAGTGGGTACAACTTCGGCAAAGAAAGGGATATCTTTGTTTAAAAAAGTGTGATCGAATGGTTCCAGTACATAGTCTTCAATCACCTGATTTAAAGCACCTAAATCGACAATCATTCCCGTGCGTGGATCAATCTCACCTTTCACAGTCACTTCTAGATGATAGTTATGTCCGTGTCCATGAGGACGGGCGCACTTGCCATAAATTTGCGAATTTTCCTCGTTACTGAGTTGAGGATGAGCCAGCCGATGGGCGGCGCTAAAGTGAGTACTAATGCTAAGGTAGGCTTCCATTCCGTCTCCTATATAATCTGCCCAAAGTTCAGGATGTTCAAATAACTGCACACGCACGAGGGGTAAATGTGGTGCTAGACGCTGCCAGATCACCCGTGCAATATTTTCAGTAGTGGGTAAAGTTTCTTGAAATTCTGCCCACACATCATTCAGGTAAGAAAAGTCTAGTTGGCCGGTAACTTCGTGCTTAATGACGTGCTTCACATCAGATAAGTTGAGTACCATGCCATATTGATCCAATTCTCCAGCTAGGGAGATAAATAAGACATAGTTGTGTCCATGTCCGGGAAATTTAGAACAAGCACCAAATTTCTCAATATTTTCGGCTTCACTCAGTTCTGGTAACCAATAGCGATGACTGGCCGAAAACTGAGCGCGGCGATTCACGATACATTGCATGAGTATTCTGTAAACTTAGCTCAATATTTCTTAAACTTTCACTACTTCCAGCATAAACTAATTTGTTTCCCAGTGGTTAAGAGAACGAACATTTCAACCTCTCTACTTGCCCGATCAACTTAAATGGTAAGGTAAATCCAAAATCGTAAATCCAAAATTGATTGACTTGATCAAATGAGTGCAGAAATTATTTGTGTTGGTACTGAACTGCTGCTAGGGGATATCCTCAACAGTAACTCGCAATTTATAGCGCAACAATTAGCCCAACTAGGGATACCCCACTACTATCAAACAGTAGTAGGCGATAACCCAGAACGATTAAAGCAAGTTATAAAAATTGCTCTATCAAGAGCGCAAATTCTCATTTTCACAGGTGGTCTTGGTCCCACACCAGATGACCTCACCTGTGAAACCATCGCGGATTTTTTTGGCGTTCCCTTGATAGAAAGCCCAGAAATTATCGAAGATATGACTCAGAAATTTGCCCAACGTGGCCGGGTAATGTCCCCCTCAAACCGCAAACAAGCACTAATTCCCCAAGGTGCAGACATTTTACCCAATCCCACTGGCACAGCACCCGGTATTATTTGGCAACCACGCCCGGAAATCACGATTTTTACCTTTCCTGGTGTCCCCTCAGAAATGCGTCGGATGTGGGTAGATACAGCAGTCCCTGTTCTGAAAAGTCAAGGTTGGGGAACCGAAATTATTTACAGTCGGAGTTTAAAATTTTGGGGTATTGGTGAATCGGCTTTAGCAGAAAAGGTTGCTGCTTATTTTAACTTACCTAACCCCACAGTTGCCCCTTATGCGGGTAAAGGTGAAGTGAGATTACGCATTTCCGCCAAGGCTGATTCTGAAGCAGCTGCTGAGGCTTTGATTTCGCCTGTAGAGAAACAGCTAAAAGATATTGCTGGATTAGATTATTACGGTGCTAATGATGAAACTTTAGCTTCTGTCGTTGGTAATTTATTGCGTTTATCAGGGGAAACTTTATCAGTAGCAGAATCCTGTACTGGTGGTGGTTTGGGGCAAATGTTAACCGATATTTCTGGTAGTTCTGATTATTTTTGGGGTGGGGTAATTTCCTATGATAATTCAGTCAAGGTGGGGTTACTGGGTGTGAACCCAGATGATTTAGATAAATTTGGGGCGGTAAGTGCTACCGTTGCAGAACAAATGGCGATGGGGGTAAAAACTCGCCTTTCCACCTCTTGGGGTTTAAGTATTACTGGTATTGCTGGACCAACTGGAGGAACAGAAACTAAGCCGGTGGGTTTAGTTTACATCGGGTTAGCGGGGCCAAAGGATGAAGTTACCAGTTTTGAATATCGCTTTGGCGCAATGCGAGGACGTGAGTTAATTCGTTATGTGAGTGCTAACACAGCTTTGGATTTGCTGCGGCGCAAATTGATAATTCGTAATTCGTAATTCGTAATTCTTAATTCTTAATTCAGAAAATGAGGAGGTTTTGTCCTGATATTACATTAGGGACTAGCAAATAAAAAAATCCCCAATGTGTAGTGGACTGACAAGGCTAAAAGTTGCATTATATTTCTCTTGTGGAACAGGCATACTTCGACAAGCTCAGTACAAGTCTTGCCTGTTCTGGGGGGACCAGTAGCCCACCCCACAATACTTTCGTCTATTGCATTATTTTAAG
>PWQB01000271.1 GCA_003556955.1 Nostocaceae cyanobacterium CSSed10_463m | reverse complement strand
GATTGTTATTGTTACCAAAACAATATGATTTTGTCCGGTTTTCCTCCCTTGTCTACTATCCTTCCTTGTCCACCTTGTCTTACCCTCACGAGAATGTAAAAAACCTACACCTGTCAGGGGAAGAGGCAGGGGGGCAGGGGGCAGGGAGCAGGGGGGAAAGATTGTGACTTCCTCATGACTAATGACTAATGACCAATGATTTACCCTGAGCGTAGCCGAAGGGCCAATGACCATTAAACGCCAGCATGACCTAGGGCGATACCAGCTACAAGCATTCCCAATACTAAGAACGGTTGAGCGCTGGCTTGATATTTCACATCATTTTTTAGGGGGTCACGCAGGAAATACATATCCTGGAAGGTGATTTGGGGGATGATTAATAACAGCAAAATTGCAGCATACAAGTTTTCGTGAATAGTAATCAGATAAACTGCAATCACAGCTTGAAAGACATCAATCATCACGGCACAGACCCAAGCAGCTCTGGTGACACCAAACATCACAGGTAATGATTTTAATCCGAACTGGCGATCGCCTTCCACACTCTTAAAATCATTCACAATGGCAATACCCAAGCCAGCCAAGCTATAAACCACCGTGATCACCACAATTTTCCAATTGAGTTCGCCAAACAAGGCATGACCAGTACACCAAGGAAAAGCCATATAGCTCGCACCAAGGGCATAACCACCTAACCAACCATTTTGTTTCAGCTTTAATGGGGGCGCAGAATAAATATAGGCAATAAACGAACCCAGAATAGCTATAGTTGTGATTGTGGGATATTCATTACCTGCCCAAACATCTAGTGCAAAAGCCAGAAGGTTTCCGGAAATTAACAATACCCAAATTTGTGTAATCACTTGAGGTAAGGGAATTGCACCAGAGGGAATAGGACGGTAAGGTTCATTCACCGCATCAATTTCCCGGTCATAGTATTCATTTAAAGTTTGGGTATAACCTGCGAGTAAAGGCCCTGAAAGCAACATACAAGCCGCCGACATCAAGACATTTTCTAGTGTCCAGGTATAGTTACCCGAAGAAGCCGCACCACAGACCACACCCCAAATCAGAGGAATCCACGTGATAGGTTTCATCAGTTGCAGGCGGATTTTCCAGATAGATTTTTCCCCTGGTGCTGCGCCTTTCATGCCTAGTAACTGCCGAGTTTTGGCGCTGCGGTCAGCAACTGCTGTAATTTCCTCCTGGGGTGGAACTGAATCTGTAGCCTCTGCTGGCTGAGAATTAGGGTTAATTGGGGTTGATTCCGACATAAAACTAAACTTACGTATGAATAGGAAATGGGAAATGGGAAATGGGGAATAGGGAGTGGGGAATAGGAGGAGATGAGGGAAAAAGATTGTGGCAATAGCCCAAAAACTTCCCCCCTGCACCCTGCCCCCTGCCCCCCTGCTTCTTTCCCCAATCCCCTCTACCCAGCAGGACTTAAAAAGAAATTATCAAATAATTATTCTGAAATTTGGCTCCAGTAACTTGTCTGCCAGTGAGTGCTGGGGGTAAGAAGAGATTACGCCGTTGGTCTCCTGCTTCTACAGTGACTTCTGGCCCGTATTGAGTCAGTTTGACTTGCTTTTTATCAAAACCTGGCAAGAATAAGCGGACTTGACGGTTGTGGATGTCAATCTCTATTGGTTTAGGAGCCTGTCGTGCTTGTTCTACAAAGTTGGGTAGAGCATCTATCAAAGGTTGCCATTCGCCTGTGGGAGAGTCAGGAACAACGCTCACAGTTAGAGGTGTAAACTCTTCACAAAGATTGACGTTTGGCTCAGGTGATACCAAAATCACACCACCAACGGTTAAACCGATTTGTTGCGCGCTACCCCACAAATAACGGGAACTTGCCACTTCTAGGGGGTCTGGGGTACTCACCAAGAAAGCCGCAACGCGATTGGGGTCAGCCAGGGCAGCTTTTCCTTTATCCAAAAAACTATTCACTTGATTGGTAGGGAGAGAAAAGTTGTCTGCTGTCCAGTTGACATTAAAAAAGCTGCTAATTAGCGGCTGAATTAACGGCGATTCCGCTATCGTCTTTCCTAAATCAGAGTTGACAAATAGTTGCTGAAATCGCCGCACATACCAACTCAGAGATTCTGGCATCCCCAGCATTCGCAGGGTAAAGGAATCACCTGTGCCATCGTAGATAATCGCGTCATATTTGCCACTGGCATCATATTCACGGATCGCATTCAAGGCCAGGGCGCTGTCCATCCCTGGTAATACTACCAGTTCTTGACCATAAACATCTTTGACGATAGGCGTGCGGAGGTATTGCGCCTCCAGTTTTTTCACTTCTTCCCAGTTGCGTTCTAGCAACACAGATGATTGAAACTGCACAACCTGTAAATTGGGCGCAATTTCCTGGGGATCAGGAGTTAGGGTCTGATCCAGTAAAATGGGTAAAACTGGTTCTGCCAACCCTGCTAGAAGTACACGCTTGCCTTGGCTTGCCAATAACTTGGCGGCGGCGATCGCTATTTTAGTCCGCGCTACACCGCCTTTGCCCAAAAATGTCAATATCAGGGACATTACTTGATTCCTATATTCACCGCCAATCTTTTCCCCTCCAACTTAGCACTAGGCAAATACTGCTATATAAAACCTATACAAAACTAGACTTTACTTCTTACTTCAATGGGAGCATGGGAGCGGCTATCCCTCAGTAAGCTTTCACGCCTTAGCCAGACGCGATCTTTCTAAAGTTAAGATTTTGAAAAAGACTACCACTATCATTGCTTGGTTTTCGCGTCGGCAATAGTCTTAATTCAATACTTGATATCTGACGATTGTATATCAAGTAATTGATTTTTTAACTCAAGAGAAATTAGTTTTTGTCTATACAAGTATAGGTTTGTCAAGAAAATCGTCAGCTTAGGACTAGCTCTTAGCTTCCGCGTTGAGTTTGGTCTACTACACAAGTTTGATTTCATCTTCAAAAAACCAAGTGGAAGAATTATCGTCAAACAGCACCACTACACCGATTCCACGACCATCGGTAACTTTGTATCCTTGGATAATGCCGATTTGTCCAAGTTTTTTCGCAATAGAAGCAGATACGCGATCGCGCAGACGAAAAACTTTAACCTTTTGTCCGATTTCCATGCCTAGTCACAATGCAATAAACCAAGTCTCAGTTTAGCCGAATCAGTGTCCCTTCGGTAATAGATTTCCGCGATAATGGAGGACAAGGGCAACAATGAGCGCAACATTTGCGTTAATTAGGCGTTGATGTTGACTCAGAGTTACGAAAGCTTGTCGTTTGGCCTCATCACGCTCACGGTAGCCATAAATCTTTTTTCGCGAAATACCATTGCTATAGTTGAAAGTCAAATAACTTTAATCCGAGTTATTATCTATTAATTCTACTAGCCACTGAGATACTAATTCGTCCCAGGAGTAAATTTCATCTGTTGGGATTTGGGTGGAATCATAAGTTTGTGCCGCAGTCAAAGCTTGCCAAATACTGTTGTAATCTCCTAGTTGATAGTAAAAAACATGAGACCGAGAAGATGATAAGTAAGATGGAGCAATTATTGGTAACTGACAGTACGTATACTGTATTACTTTAAGACTATCAGTAAAAGCCTGAACTCCAGGTCTGTAGGCTAAGGTCTGAAGAGCAATATCTGCGTGTTTTATATAAGGTATTGTTGCCTCAAAAGGTAACTCTCCATAAGCAATTATATTTGGCTTTTGGGGTAAGTTAGGAATCGGTCCAATAATATGAAATTGCCAATGAGGGAATAATTGGCTGGCTTGCTCTAAAAAATCATAATCAAAATAAGAATTACCGACAAAGATAATGTTTGGAGTTTCTGAAGAACCATAAGGATTGGGATAACTTCTATCAAATAAGTCCTTTTTTATACCATGAAAATGTAATTTTAATTTAGGTAGTCCAGTAAAAAGTTGATAAATATGCTGACTGGGAACACTAACTAAATCAAATTGTGCTAAACTCTCCTGCTCTGTTTCTAAAACAACTGGGTGATTACGTAATAGCCGCAAATCATCCGAAACTCGATAGATAAATGGAGCATGGGGATTCAACTTTTTAAATCTGTCAAAAAGCAGCAGCGCCGGCGTACTCTCAAAAATGAACAGGTCAGCATTTTGAATTTTAGATTCTACGGCTCCAAGAGATAGCTGACCATAAAAACGGAATAAGCCATGGCTGAGATAGTTGAATATATGCAATCGCAGATTAGCTGGATGCCAAAGTGTGAACCAAACGTAGCTCCAAATATGTTTATATACTTCTCTGAGTTGATTAGCTTCTTGCAACACAGGATATTCTAGACGGTAATCTCGGCGTATTACTGATAGCCAACTGATAGCAGCAGTCAAAAATACAACTTCCCAACCTTGACGGTAGAGAGCATCAGCCAACCAGTGAAAACCCGCCCGACGTTTTGAGTTCCAGTAATGACCAGTGATTAAAATTACACGCTTCATAAATTGATTAACACAAACATAATTGACTATTTCCTAAGACTGTTAAACTGATACACTAAAGCTTCTAAACTTAACCGTCTCAACCCCCTGAACCTAATCCCCATAAATACAGTCTCACCCTTGTATAGGGGAATGATTCACTAAAGAAGATAAAAACACCCATTTTTTTAGACAAGACTATCAGCCATAAAGCCATGATTGAAAAATCTCAAACTTTGCTTAATTTACAGAAAAAAATTCAGGAGCATAGAGCCATTGTTGGTGTTGTTGGTTTGGGTTATGTGGGTCTACCATTTGCGGTGGAAAAAGCCAAGGTTGGTTATCAAGTCCTGGGAATTGAGCAAAACCCCCAAAGAGCTGAAAGCGTTAATATGGCTGAAAATTATATCACGGATATTCACGATGAAGACTTAAAACAGGTCGTCAGCAATGGTAAGTTGCAAGCAGTTTTAGATTTTCAACGGGTAGCAGAAATGGATGTAATCGTAATTTGCGTTCCTACACCGTTGACTAAAAATCTAACACCGAACTTGAGCTATATCGAAAATGTAACTAATGCGATCGCTCAATATTTGCGTCCTGGTCAGTTGGTAACATTAGAATCTACAACCTATCCTGGGACAACGGATGAGGTGATGCGTCCAGTATTGGAACAGATGAGTGGGTTAAGACAGGGTAAAGATTTCTTTCTTGCCCATTCCCCGGAACGGGTAGATCCGGGGAATAAACGCTATACTACCAAAAATACTAATAAAGTGGTGGGAGCATCAGATCCAGCTTCTTTAGCAATGGCGACGCTATTTTATCAGCAAACAATTGATCATGTAGTACCTGTGAGTAGTGCCAAAGCTGCGGAATTGGTGAAGGTGTTTGAAAATACTTTTCGAGCCGTAAATATTGCGTTGGTGAATG
>PWQB01000510.1 GCA_003556955.1 Nostocaceae cyanobacterium CSSed10_463m | reverse complement strand
CTCAATTATCTGAGTTACAGGTGGATGCTCAAAACAGGAAAGAGCTAATTATTGCCAATTTAGAAGCATCAGGTTCTGAGTTTACGGCGCAGTTTTCAGAATTACAATTAAATGCTCAACAACAAAAGTTGTTAATTTTGGAAAAGCTGGAAAAGTTAGAGACGGATTTTGTGGCTCAATTGTCTGAGTTGCAGTTGGATGCTCAAGAACGCAAGAATATAATTTTGCAGGAGTTGGTGAATGCTGAACCGCCATTTGTTACTGAAAAGGCAGAAATTCCCGAACAATTGGTGAATACTCAGCCGCTATCTATTCCTGAAAAGGCAGAAATTCCAGAAATTCAGCCAGAACAGTCAGAGTTAATTAATGATTACCTCCAAGGGGGAGATGAGTTATTTGCTCAAAGAAAATATGAAGAGGCGATCGCATTCTATGATAAGTTAGTAGCAGCTGATCCTAGAAACCCCGTGGCTTGGTTAAAACACGGTTTAACTCTAGGAAGATTGCAACGCTACAAAGATGCGATCGCTGACTATGAACGTGCGATTGAAATTCAACCGGATTATCATCAGGCTTGGTGCGATCGCGGTGTGGCTTTTGGTAAACTAGGACAACAGCAAAAAGCTTTCGATTCTTTTGATAAAGCGACCCAAGTCAAACCTGATGATCCGGTGGCTTGGTTGAATCGTGGTCTTTCGTTGATAGAATTAGAACGATATGAGGATGCGATCGCTAGTTTTGATCAAGCCATTGATATTAATCCCAATTCTGCGAAAGTCTGGGATAAACGTGGTTATGCTTTGGTAAGATTAGGAGAAGATGATGAGGCGATCGCTAGTTTTGATAAAGCATTAGAAATTAATCCCAACTATGCCAGCGCTTATTATGATAAAGCCGCTTGTTATGCGCTGCAAAGACAACTTAAATTAGCCTTGGCAAATCTGCAACAAGCAATTGAATTGAATCCCAGATATCAAGAAGATGCGGCTTTTGATATTGATTTTGATGAAATTGCTGATGATAAAAGCTTTAAGGAATTGATATCGAAATAGAATAGTCAATCAATTAGGACTTATAGCAACCGCCAAGCAGGTTAGGACATTGTTGATTGCTGAAAGCCTTGAAGCAAATTGGTTTCTACTCAGCACTCAGCACTTTGCTATACGTTAGCGAAGCATACGCAGCACTGCAAGTATTTTGGATTAATTCCGCCCTGAAGGGGCGGAGTTTGTACCGAAAATTCCCAATCCAAAATCTAAAATCCAAAATCTAAAATTTTTCGGTCAAGAGTTTGATAACTGTTCACTGATTATGCCATGACCATGCCACCATCAACGTTAAAGACTTGTCCAGTGATATAGGCCGCGGCGGGATCGGCGGCGAGGAAGCGCACCATGCCGGCTATTTCTTCTGGTTGACCGTAGCGACCGAGAGGAATATATTTCAAAATATCTTCGGTGTTGCTGAGGTTGCTAGTCATGTCTGTGGCGATGAAACCAGGGGCGACGGCGTTAACTGTGATTCCACGAGAAGCTAGTTCTTTGGCGACGGTTTTCGTAAAGCCGATGACTCCGGCTTTGGCGGCGCTGTAGTTGGCTTGACCAGGATTTCCCATTTGTCCGGCGACGGAGGCGATATTTACAATCCTTCCTGAACGTTGTTTGAGCATGATTTTACTGGCAGCGCGTGTACATAAGAATACACCTGTTAAGTTAAGGTCTATCACGGCTTGCCAATCTTCTGGTTTCATACGTAATAGTAGGGTGTCGCGGGTAATTCCGGCGTTATTGACAATGATATCAATGCGCTTGAATTTGTCCATGACGGTGCTAAATAGTGTATCGACTTGTTCGGCTTGGGATACATCTGCTTGTAATGCGATCGCCTGTCCCCCTTCTGCACTAATCTCTGCTACTACATTGTCAGCAGCACCGCTAGAACTGGCATAATTAACTATTATAGTCGCGCCCTGTTTGGCTAATTCTAAGGCGATCGCTCGTCCAATTCCTCGTGAAGCACCTGTAACAATGGCGACTTGCCCCTGTAAAAGTTCCATAATTTATTCCTGTTGCTTGTTAAATAACCGCGCTAATTATCTTATGGTGATTTGTGCCTATAGAGCAAAGTGCCTTTCTGAGTGCTGAGTGCTGAGTGCTGAGTGCTGAGTGCTGAGTGAAGAAAGTTCTGAGTGGGTAGGGGCGCGTTCAAGAGTGAGTTTGTGGTTCGTCGAAATCTTTCGTAAACCCGCCCATACATCCAATATCTATCTTGGGAAATAGTGGGAAATTTAGCAACCATAAAAACAAAATTATGTTACGGCGATTCTTTGAGGGAGACATTACCATTAAAAGCAATCAATAAAAATTTGGTGTGTGTCACATGGCTACAAAAAAACAATTCAACAGTTTTGAAGAGATGTTAGCTGGTTCTGATGTCCCAGTGTTAGTAGATTTTTATGCTGATTGGTGTGGCCCTTGTCAGATGATGGTGCCAATTTTAGAACAAGTTAACGCCCAATTACAAAATAGTTTGCGGATTGTCAAAATTGACACTGAGAAGTATACCGCCCTAGCAACTCAGTATCAAATTAATGCTTTACCCACATTGGTACTATTTAAGCAAGGTCAACCAGTGGAGAAAATTGAAGGTGTGATGCAAGCAGAACAATTGGTGCAACATCTGAAAAATTTCATTTAAGGGGATATAGGGGCGGGTTGACAAATATCATTGATTATTTAGCGGTTTTCATAAGAGTGAGAACAGTGTTGATAGCTAAAATCCTGAAAGAAACTGGGTTTATACTCAGCACTCTCTTCACTCAGCACTCAGCACTCAGCACTCAGCACTCTCTTGTTAAACCTGCCCCTACTGGTTGAACTGAATTTGCTGTATAATATCGCTGGCGGAAGTATATCAAAAACATGGTGCGGCTTTTTGTAACGGTGATTTTGCTGGCGTTATTGACTGCTTGTGGAAGTATTGGACTTTTACCAACTACCCAGTTAGTCCAAAAAGCGATCGCATTCCAAGTTGAACAAACTCAACAGCAACTCAACCAAAAACTGGATCTGGATTTTCAGGGTTTTGAAATCAAACGGTTAAAAATTCAGCAGGAACAACCCCTGACGATTCAAAGTTTACCAGCCTTCCGGGTACGGGGAACCTACGATTTAATTTTGAATCTGCCTAAAAGACAGTTGACACAACTGCAACAACCTTTTGAAGTTTACCTACAAATTCAGCAAGAAGGTAAAAGTTGGCGTTTGCTGGTTCCTGAAGGAGATAACCCAGATGCTCAAAAATCATGGCGTAGCTATTTAATCCTCTGACATGATGTGCAGCTTAAAAAACTATCATAAGCTTGACCGTATAAACTCTTATGTATAGCCATGATTGAGGTAATAGTTTCACCGGAGATTCAGCAAAATGAATTTCAGATTTGTGATCAATTCTATCGTGGTAATTGTCCTAGCTGTACTGCTGGGTTTTGGCGGACTGCAATGGTTTCAAATACCTGCGGGTAGTTTCCTTGATTGGGTAATTGGTGGTGCAAGTTTTTGGTGGTTATTAGTGATTGTAACTGTTCCTTGGAGTGTGCATTTTCAAGCTAAGGAAGTTTTAGCAGAAGCAGCACAATCTACGGAAAAACAAATTCCCGTAGATGAAAAGCAAGTTAATTATGTTAAAGTTTTAGCCAAGCGATCGCTCTGGATAGCCATTGGTTTACACTTAATTTCAGCAGTTGGACTTTATACCCTGGCAGCAACTGGTATTAGCGCTGTAGGATATATCAGTTCTGGTGCGGCTTTATTATTAACCGTTTTGCGTCCAGCTATCCGCGCTTACGAATATTTATATGCACGGTTGAGGATGATTCGCCAAGAATTTCAATATCCCCGTGAGGATGTAATGGAACTCCGCAATCGTTTTTATCAACTAGAGGACACAGTTAGACGTTTAGAAGAACAACTTAATCCCCAACTAGATTATTCATTACCAGCAAATCAAAAACGCTTTACTGAGCAAACGCGCACAGATTTAGCCAGCTTAAATGCTAGTTTAGCAGAGTTACGGGCGACAAATCAAGTCGAACATGAACGTTTAGCTAGAGAAGCCAGAAGTGCGATCGCTCAACTTTCCACCGATGGACAATTTCTCGATCATGTCCGGGAAATTATCCGTTTTTTCAAAACAGCATGATCCGCAGGGCGGAAGTCAAAAGTCAAAAGTCAAAAGTCAAAATTAATATCTAGGAAAATTATTAGGAATCGCTAGATTTTCCCAAACGCAAGCCGCAGGGCGGAAGTCAAAAGTCAAAAGTCAAAATTATCCTCATGCCAATCCTGGACTAGACGAAGTAGCCAACGAAGTTTACCACGTAGTCCGAGATTGGATTATTCAACATTTAAACAGATCCTCCTTCACCTTAATCTAACCAAATTTGACTTTTACTTCTTAGAGGATGTTTTAAAAGTCTTATTGTTGGTAGCAAAACATTCTAGATCCCCCTAAATCCAATACCTTTCGGTTAAGGAATGTAGAGACGTTCCATGGAAGTCTCTACAAGGGTTTTCGGCTCACGAATTTGCTTAACCGAACAGTATTGCCCCTAAATCCCCCTTAAAAAGGGGGACTTTGATTCTAATTCCCCCCTTCTCAAGGGGGGCTAGGGGGGATCTAAGAGTGCCTAAAATCACAGCCAACCACTTTTAAAACATCCTCTTAACTCAGCACTCAGCACTCAGCACTCAGCACTTATAAAAGTCTTGCCGACTCATATAATCTTTTCATCATTGCTAAAATTTTAGTACCATAATCTAAATCTGCTGACCAGCGCCCAGAAAGCTGATAAATTGATGGTGCAATTCCACGGGTAATAAAGCGAAAACGTGGATCTACAACTGCATTTACCAAAGGTTCTAAACTAGCGTAAGCTTTTAAATGTTGAATATGCGCTCTCACACCAATTCTAGCACTAGGAAAAGTTGCAACTTCTGCACCACCACCAATAGAACCTAAGCCAGCAAAGTTATTTTGCTCAGGTCTCACATCAATACCAAAACGTAAAAATCCTGTCTCTAAACACATTTGACAGAAAGCAATATCATGGTTGACACCCTCTGCACTAGCTTCTTCTCGATACAATTTAGGTATATCAGGAAAAGTCACTAAAGCGTTTTCATTATTGTTTCTCAGAAATAATTGCAACTCTATTTCTGAAGTATTTCCCCGTGACATAATGCGGTCAAGTTGGTCAACACAAACTAATAAATTTGAGCGTAAAGTAACTGTGCGAGTTGCCCCATCCCAACCGATAACCACATTAAAATCTCTTAAATCAACTGCTTTAATATAAACAATTCTCCGATAACTAATTCGGTTAACATTAGGTGATTT
>PWQB01000500.1 GCA_003556955.1 Nostocaceae cyanobacterium CSSed10_463m | reverse complement strand
GATGAACCCCATCGCCGCTAAACTTGCATCTATCATCGAAGAAAAAGCCATCTATCCTTGGGAGAACCTCCCACCCAGCCATCAAAAACAAATCCAACAGGCGATCGCATCGGCAAAACCGCCCAATTGCATCGTCTATCCCCGCACCCAAACCCAACTAGCAGCCGTCATCGCCGAGGCACACCGTCAAAATTGGCGCGTCCTTCCTTGTGGAAAAAGTAGTAAAATCAACTGGGGTGGTTTAGTCAAAAGCGCTGATATCGTCGTCAGTACAGAACACATCAATCAACTAATCCAACACGCCGTAGGAGATTTAACGGTCACAGTCGAAGCCGGAATGCAGTTTTCCCATCTCCAGGAAATTTTGGCAAAATCGCGGCAATTTCTCGCCCTTGACCCCAGCAAACCAGATTCAGCCACCATTGGCGGTATAGTCGCCACAGCTGATACCAATTCCCTCCGACAACGTTATGGTAGTGTCCGCGACCAGTTACTAGGTATTACTTTTGTCCGTGCTGATGGACAAATTGCCAAAGCTGGAGGGCGAGTTGTGAAAAATGTTGCCGGCTACGATTTGATGAAGTTATTTACTGGTTCTTACAGCACATTAGGCGTAATTAGTCAAGTAACTTTCCGCGTGTATCCCCTAGCCGAAACATCTGCTACTGTGGTATTAACTGGTACAGCAGAAGCTATATCCCAAGCTGCGAATACTCTCCGCAGTTCAGCCCTCACACCAACTCAAGCTGATTTGCTTTCCCCTCAACTAACTTCTAAGTTAGGCTTAAATCAGGGGTTGGGATTAATTTCACGTTTTCAAAGTATTAGTGAAAGTGTTAAGGAACAGTCAAATCGATTGTTAGCAGTGGGGGAAAAGTTGGGTTTAGATGGGAAAATTTATGTGCATGAACATGAAGGCTCTCTATGGCAAAGATTGCGAGAATTAATGGATGATTCGGTTACAGATTCTACAATTACTTGCAAAATAGGAGTATTACCGACTGCGGCTGTGGAGGTTTTAAATGAGGCTGAGTTGGGTTTGATTCACCTGGCTAGTGGTTTGGGTTGGTTGCAATTTGAGGATAAAAATCAGGTTTTAAAAATGCGTCAGCAGTGTGAATATAATAGAGGTTTTTTGAGTGTTTTAACAGCACCAAATTCTGTTAAAGAATCAATGGATGTTTGGGGTTATTCTGGTAATTCTTTGCAGGTGATGCGCCAAATTAAGGCTCAGTTTGATAGTAAGAATATTTTAAGTCCTGGTCGGTTTGTGGGTGGGATTTAACAGTTAACAGTTAACAGTTAACAGTTAACAGTTAACAGTTAACAGTTAACAGTTAACAGTTAACAGTTAAGGAATAAAGGATCAAGTTTTCCTTTTTAAGGGGGATTTAAACGAACCGCAAAGGACACAAAGGACACGAAGGAAGAGGGGAAGAGGATAAAATGCAAGTTTCTGATAATTCTGTGAATGATACTGCTAAGATTAAGAATTTAAAGGGTTTTGATGTTAGTCAGCCACCTGATCCGAAGTTAATTGATAGTTGTGTACATTGTGGTTTTTGTCTGGCTACTTGTCCGAGTTATCGGGTAATTGGTAAGGAGATGGATTCTCCCAGGGGACGCATCTATTTAATGGATGCTATTAATGAGGGTGAAATTGCTCTGAATACGGCAACTGTTCAACATTTTGATTCTTGTTTGGGTTGTCTGGCTTGTGTGAGTACTTGTCCTTCTGGTGTGCAGTATGATAAGTTGATTTCTGCAACTCGTCACCAAGTTGAACGCAATTATTCCCGCAGTTTACCAGATACGTTGATTCGTAAACTGATATTTTCTTTGTTTCCTAATCCTGATTTATTAAGATTATTTTTGTTTCCTTTGCTGGTTTATCAAAAGTTGGGTTTACCAAAGTTGGTGCGGGCTACAGGGTTACTGAAAAAAGTATCTCCCCGTTTGGCTGCAATGGAATCAATTTTACCGAAAATTACTGTTCAATCTTTTCAGGATAATTTACCCGATGTTATTCCCGCCCAAGGTGAGAAGCGTTACCGAGTTGGGGTAATTTTGGGATGTGTGCAACGGCTGTTTTTCTCCCCTATTAATGAAGCCACTGTCCGGGTGTTAACAGCTAATGGTTGTGAGGTGGTAATTCCGAAATCTCAAGGTTGTTGTGCGGCGCTTCCTGAACACCAAGGACAAACGGAACAGGCGAAGACTTTAGCTAGACAAATGATTGATAGTTTTGCCAATACCGATGTGGATTTTGTGATTATTAACGCTGCTGGTTGCGGTCATACTTTAAAGGAATACGGTCACATTTTACAAGATGACCCAGAATATAAAGAGAAGGCTGAGGCGTTTGCTGCTAAGGTCAAAGATGCTCAAGAGTTTTTAATAAATGTGGGCATGACAGCCAAACTATCACCGTTATCTGATAAACCTTTAAATTTAGTTTATCAAGATGCTTGTCATTTATTACATGGACAAAAGATTAGTGTGCAACCGCGTCAGATGTTACGCCAAATTCCCGGAGTAAAATTAAGCGAACCCATAGACGCAGCTTTGTGTTGTGGTAGTGCTGGTGTTTATAATATGCTGCAACCAGAAGTTGCTGAGGAATTAGGACAGCAAAAGGTGCAGAATTTATTGAATACTGGTGCAGAGTTAATTGCTTCGGCTAATCCTGGTTGTACGTTGCAAATTACCAAGCATCTGCAATTGCAAGGTAAAAGTATTTCAGTCATGCACCCAATGGAATTATTAGATTATTCAATCCGGGGCGTAAAATTAGATAAATAATCAACGCAATACCCATCTTGTAGAGACGCGATTCATCGCGTCTTCATTCATCGCGTTTTCAATAGGTATTTGAACCCCACCCCCAACCCAATACTGTTCGGTTAAGCAAATTTGTGAGCCGAAAACCCTTGTAGAGACGTTCCATGGAACGTCTCTACACTCCTTAACCGAAAAGTATTGACCCCCAACCCCCTCCCCGCAAGCGAGGAGGGGGCTATGATATACCTTATATGATTAGGAAACGCTATATAATTACAGCTATTTTCAGGTAAATAGACCACAGGGTAGGGGCGCAAGGCCTTGCGCCCCTACGAAAGATGTGGTTCAAATATATGAAAACTGCTATAAGTTCGTAGTAAGGGCTTTAGCCCTAATCTTTCATGACTACATTTACCGCCTAACATCTCAAAAAGGAGATAGAGAGGACTAAAGTCCTCACTCCAAATAAAATGTTTTTGGACTTGTGTGTACACGGTAGCCTTGCAGGGGAGAGGAATGGAAGCGGGGTTTTTCAGATACTGTGAAAAGTCAGGTTTGTCATCCCATCATGATTTAACTTCTCGCTGGTTCTCTAGCCACTGCAAAGTCCGATTCCAAGCCCACCAAATATCAGGATCTTGGGCTTGACGCTGACCTGCTTTGCTACTTAAATAACCAACATGACCACCATCAGGAGTAAGTAATAAATCTAAGGTTGGATTACTCGCACAAGCAGATTGTAACTCAGGAATGATGTCTGGGTGAAACAAGGGGTCATCGGCAGCATATAAAATTAAGGTGGGTTTGGAAATCTGCGGCAATAATTGTAAAGCACCACTGGCTTCATAATATGCTTCTACTGATTCAAAACCCAATCTGCTAATTACTAACTCCTTGTCAAAAGCCCAGATACTATTGACTCGTTCAATTGCTGCTGGGTCAATTGTGCCAGGATGCAAATCATGTATTCGCCATGCTAGTTTTTTCAAATTACGGGCGATCGCCTTTTCTAAGTATTTAGCAATAGGTTGTTTTACTAAATATTCAAGCGATCGCCTCGTATCCAAATTAGGACAAATCACCACCCCACCACCAATATCACTGTCTCGTAAGCCTAAAAATTCACCGCCTTGAATCAAATCACTGGCAGTTTTTACACCCCATAATGCCAATTGTCCCCCCAAGGAGAACCCTGTAAACCAAAATTTACTAGGACAACCCATTTTTGCTGCTGCGGCCGCAATGCGAACAAAATCTTCCCCCTCATACAAACCATCAGAGAGCAAAGTAGGAGACAAATTGGCTGTTTTGCCGTGGGCGCGCCAATCAAATAACACTACGGCGTATCCTAGAGCATAAGCTTTCCGCCCCAGGAGTCTCAAAAACCATTCTTTTTCTAGATCACCTGTAATGCCATAGGTAGCAACAATGGTACTATGAGCATTTTCGGGTATGGCAACCAAACTAAAAATTGGCACATTCTGCCCACCAATCAGTACAGTTGTATGGTAGGGCGGCTCTAAATGTGGGATAGTTTCTTGCCAATAACGTTTTCCCCACAAAGCACCGTAAACGGTCATGGCCACACCATTTTTGAGAAACAGGGGCGGATTGTAGGGAGAGTAACACAACATAGATGGGATTTAGAGTACCTTAGTTCTGGTTCCAACATCCTTTTGTTTTAAAGTTTATGCTAGATTTGAATGTTTTTGATAATCAAGATAAAAATCTTTGTATCTATCCAAGGTTCTTATTTATCCTTAATTAAGTAGTAATAATTTTTTAAATAATGCCCAGGATTCTTGTTATAGACGATGACGCGGCAATTTCAGAACTCGTTGCCGTGAATTTGGAAATGGCTGGCTATGATGTCAGTCAAGCTGAAGATGGTATTAAAGGTCAGGCGCTGGCGCTTCAGCTACAACCTGATTTGATTATGCTTGACCTGATGTTGCCCAGAGTAGACGGTTTTACAGTTTGCCAACGCCTACGGCGAGATGACCGCACAGCCGAGATTCCCGTATTGATGCTCACGGCTTTAAGCCAAACTCAGGATAAAGTCGAAGGTTTCAATGCTGGTGCTGATGATTACCTCACCAAGCCCTTTGAGGTGGAAGAGATGTTAGCACGGGTGCGAGCTTTATTGCGGCGGACTGACCGTATCCCCCAAGCTGCAAAACACAGTGAAATTCTCAACTATGGGAATTTAACTCTGGTTCCAGAACGATTTGAGGCGATCTGGTTCAATGAAACGGTAAAATTGACTCATCTGGAATTTGAGCTACTGCACTGTTTACTGCAACGCCACGGTCAGACAGTTTCTCCTAGCGAAATCCTGCGGGAAGTTTGGGGTTATGATCCAGATGATGACATTGAAACGATTCGAGTTCATATCCGCCACTTGAGAACGAAACTCGAACCAGATCCCCGTCACCCCCGCTACATCAAAACTGTGTACGGTGCGGGATATTGTTTAGAATTACCTGGCTTACCCCAATCTAATGAGGGTGCTTCTGCTTCCGTAATTGAGTGAAGGAAATAAGTATAGCTGGGGACTGGGTACTGGGGACTGGGTACTGGGTTAAGATCCTTTTGGTATCTAGGTTTTATTATCCGTTTATGTCCTAAGCTCCTTGG
>PWQB01000221.1 GCA_003556955.1 Nostocaceae cyanobacterium CSSed10_463m | reverse complement strand
TTTTGATGCACCCAGTTCTCAGGTTGTAGCTTTGGCACTGCGTCATGCCATATTACCCAAAAATTATGGGACAGAATACGCACTACATGAGGAATGGGGAACTTACGGAAAACCAGAACACTTTTTCACTGATGGCGGTAAAGACTTTCGCTCTAACCATTTGCAGCAAATTGGTGTGCAGTTGGGATTTGCTTGTCATTTACGCGTTAGCGAAGCTCCTCTGAAAGAGGATCGCCCCAGTGAGGGTGGTATTGTAGAGCGTCCTTTTGGGACTTTTAACACAGATTTATTTTCTGCTTTACCAGGGTATACAGGCTCTAATGTCCAGGAACGTCCAGAGGAAGCTGAGAAAGAAGCCTGTCTAACTTTAAGGGAGTTAGAACGTCTGATAGTACGCTATATCGTAGACAAGTATAACCAGAGTATTGATGCTCGTCTGGGCGACCAAACTCGTTATCAACGGTGGGAAGCTGGGTTAATTGTTGCACCCAATTTAATCTCTGAAGAAGATTTGCGTATTTGCTTGATGAAGCAAACTCGACGCTCAATTTACCATGAGCCACCGAATGCCCCTCCCTACTTCGTTGAGGGAGGGGCATTCGGTGGCTCATGGTAAAGCTACTGGGATTGGGGATGCGATCGCCTACGGCGGGGCTTTGCCCATCGCCAGATGGGAAAAGTTTCGGTTTAATCCCCCACCGTCTCGCCAGCAGTTGGAGGCGTTGGCTAAGGTTGTGGGAGTTGATGCTGATAGGTTAGAGCAGATGTTACCGCCTGCTGGGGTGGGGATGAACCTTGAACCAATTCGGCTTTGTGCTGCTTGTTATGTTGAGTCCCCTTGTCACAAGATTGAATGGCAATTGAAGGTAACGCAGGGGTGTCAGCATCATAATTTAAGTTTGTTGTCTGAGTGTCCTAATTGTGGGGCTAGGTTTAAAGTTCCGGCGTTGTGGGTTGATGGTTGGTGTCAACGGTGTTTTACTCCGTTTGGGGAGATGGTAGAACATCAGAAGGGTATTTGACTAGGTTTTAAATTTATTCAACTGAAGATATATCATTAGTAGGCGTAGCAATTATTTTAAATAGTAAATGGTGACATCTAAAATCCATCGGATATGACTTTCCTGAAGGAACTCTTCGCTGGTGATCCGAGGTTTTGTGATCACGTTCTGGAAAATCAGGATGATCTTTTAATGTACATGGTACTTTTTTTGCAATATTGGTAAAAGCTTTATCAGTATCACCAGAAAAAAGATAACCCAGCATTCCTCCTTGACTAGAAAATGGTGCATATCTACACTTGATGAAGTTCTCATTTATCTCTTTTACATATTCACCAACTGCGCCATCTGTTTTCAAAACTTTAGCTTCTAAAGGCCATATAATCCTTCTATTAACCCTAAGAATAAATGCAATGTCATACTCTTTTGGTTGTGCTGGTGCAACTTGACGAGTTTCCCTTTCATAAGAACCATGTTGAACATAATATGGCTCATCCCCTGTCATAACGCTGCGAATTTCTGGCTCAAGCAGTTGAGTAATATCTCTTTCAATATCATCTTCAGCTTGACTACAATCAATTTCTGAGAGTACCTCCTTTAGTAATAAATCATATCCTTTCCATACGAAAGTAAGTATATTGATTGATGCTGTTTCACACCAATCCTTAGAAATTGCCATGAATTCATCTGTCTCTGGCCATCTTAATTCTGAAATTGTCTGCCGTCTTCTAACCAAAATTTAACTCCTATACTACTAATATTTTGCGTTTAAATTTAGTGAATTAATCTGAGATATATATCTAAGTCATAATATCTGCGGCTACTTCGTCAGCATCTCTTAAAGCCATAGAACGAGTCCAATAACGAATTTTGTCAGGTTTGATTAAATAGATAGTAGGAATTTTTACTCCATTCAAATCTACTGAATCATAAATCCTGGCAACACGCTGATAAAAGATGCCACCATATTCTATATTTCCCCTTTCTATATACAAGCTATTTAAATTTTCCAAGCGTTCCATTAAATCAGGGGAGTCAATAGGTTCAATATGTACACCATAACAATTAGCTCTATTCAGATAAATTGCAACTAAGCGAACAGGAAGAAGAGTGTTAGTTTGTTCCTGAAAGATAGTGGCGCAAACTTGTTTATCTTGTCCAAATCCTGCTTTAAGAACTCGCAAGAAATACTCACAATATGCAGTAAGCTCAGGTTCAGTATTATTCTGAGATTGACTATTATCTACACGGTGAGTTCTTTTTCTTCCTGGAGAATCACTATCTCCTTTAAAGTCTGGCAGAGTGTAATTGAACAGGTCATTAATTAGCACCCATTCACTATCTTTGAATTCAAAAGCTTGTCGTATACGCTCATCTATATCATCAATTGTTTTTATGTTCTGCAAATCTCCTACTGATAATTCAGGTATTGGGACACGCAGTAACTCATTTACATTAACTTCTGGGATATAAGAGGCAAAACGACCACTAGAAAGTAGTAGATAGTAGACAGCTAACTTACTGTTATATACTAGACAAGCAGCATTCAATTGTGAAATATGACTTTCAGGAATATGTATGCTCACATAACTTTCAGAGCAAATAATTCCTTGATTTGTATTATCAGGACTAATTATTACTGAACGGAATCTACCACTTTTTTTCTGCCAACTGAGCTTTAAAATCATTTGTGGCAGTTGA
The DNA here is from genome assembly GCA_003556955.1 of Nostocaceae cyanobacterium CSSed10_463m. The sequence goes on along the minus strand of PWQB01000221.1, from coordinate 2,722 downwards.
AATGCAGAAAAGTTATTAAAACCTGTGGAGTCAATGAATGGATCATTATTTATAGGAAGTTCTTCAGCTTTGAGGTATAGAAAACTTCTGTTGAAGAATTTAGAAGATTTTAGAATTCGCTTGTTTGTGATATGGTTTTGTACTTTACTTCTATCACCTCTAATCACACCTGGGCGTGTTTTAGCAATGCCAGACTCTTTCAGTTTTTCAATACTTGATTCTTGATTTAATCTTCTTACCAAGGATAAATCACGTCTACCTCCCCACATTAATGTTGTCCAAACTAATGGATCTGCGATCGCCTCTTGTGGATAAATTATATTAATATCATCTGGCTCAATTACTATATGATAGTCATCTTCATTAGTCATTACTGGCTTGGGACAAATGTATGTCAAAGGTTCACCATCAGGAGATGTAACTGACATTGTGATAATACAAGCTGGAGAAATAGCATCTTTGAAAAGTCCAAAACGTAATGCAGACAAATTAACTATCTCTTCAATTTTGAACTCGGAAAAAAGCCTAGCTCGAAATGTCTGAGCAGTGCCAACCTGATTAAAAATCAAAGCCATTGCAGGTTGCATCATTGCTACTTGTCCACCAGATTTAGTTAAAGTAGCAGTTTTTGGCAGAAAAAGTGGACCAATATTACCATAAGTTATTGTCCAAACATCTCCAGCCCAAGATTGTGCTGCCGGAGTAACAGTATTTCTACCCCAAGGTGCATTACCTACGACTAAATCATATTTACCAGCATCCTGAACAGAACGAAAACCTTCTTTGTCTTCTTCAAAAAAATCAGCAGCAATTAATTGACGTTCACGTAATCTAGGAAAGCGAAACTCATTCTCCCAATAATATTGAGGTTCAACTTTATCTAGCATGGTTAAATACAGACTAAAAGATGCCACTCTTACAGCTTGAGAATCTACATCAACTCCACATAAATTATTTTTTAGTAAATTCTTTAAATCATTTGGTTGAATTATTTTCTTATGAGCCTTTTCCCATCTATAAATTAAACGTTGGAATGCTTTAACTAGAAAAATTCCTGAACCACAAGCAGGATCAAGAATCTTCATATCCCATTCTTCACTATCCCAAGGTAAAACACCATCTAATACAAAATCAACTATATGTTCTGGTGTATAATGAACTCCTGTGCCAGATTCTTTACTAACAAACTCCTCATATATACTGCTAATAAACTCCAAAGGTATAACGTCAAAATGGTAGTATGGCCATAGACTTAATTGTCCAGTTTCAATGTCTACATGACCACTAACAAAATAAGCAAGTATATTTAAGTGAGTTTCTTTAACTTTTTGTTCTTCTGTTTGCCATTCTGCTTCACGTTCTTCTTCTTTAGCGCCTTTACCTGGGAATAAATCACCATTGAACTTGCTATTAAGCCAACGAAAAAATTTATAACTATCTCTATGATTTCTTAATATGTCAGCTAAATGAGAGTATTTAGCAGATAATTCCCCAATCCGATATAAATAATCTAGTAAATTTGTATTTAAAGCAGGATTACCTTCAGATTCCTGACGATCAAAAAGGAATTGAATGAAAATAATTCTTGCTAATAAATCATGAATAGTGTCATCATCAAGTTCATTTTGTTGAAGTATTTTCCTAACACTTTTCAGATTTTTCAATAGCATCTGGTCAGCAGCTTTTTTTCGTTGAAATCGCTGACTATGTTCTTGAAAAAATTGACCAGATACTAGATCAACCCAGTGTAACCGCAAAGTTTCAGCAACTTGACCTGAAAGAGATAACTGATTAAATGACTCGATTTCCTGTTTAGAAACATTAACTACAGGTTTGATAACATCATCTTCTTTTGGAGGTTCTTCGTAGCACGTCCAAATTCTTAATCGCTGAGGTTCTGTTGTAATGAGTGACGGTGTACGAGAAAAACTCCAAGCCAGTCTATAAGTTTTCTTTAATGTTTCCTCTGATACTTCTCCTGGAAAATCGCACACTAAAGCAATGGGTGTTTCTGTTGAATCCCCTTGAGGATTTGCCGCCAGCACTCCTATTTGCACACCTTGACCATCTGGAAGTTTGCTGATAGTTCTACCTAATTTTTCCCTAGCGATTCGTGCATAAACACTTGGACCAGCACCAGATGGCTCCAAAATTTCTTGTGGAGTCGGCCAGTGAAGCTTTTCATGTGCTAGTTCAAGTAGTCCAGACTGTGACATTCCGTTTTTTACGCTGCATTAAAGTATAGTTTGACATTTTAACCATTACATGGTCATGATATTTATTGATTGTTTCAAGAATACATTAGTATTGTTCGCTGCGGCAACAAGATTTAAGCATTGTTCACAAAGTTTTGATGATAAGGAATAAATTTTCAGTTTATTTCTCGAAAATTTGGTTTTAAGCCTTGATTTATAAGCATTTTAGGTTAATTCAAGAATATGTATATTCAAAGTAAGTGAAGCCATCAAAATTGAGATATTGAGGACTTCAATTTTAATTAGTCAATCTACTTATTAGTTTCTCATAAATAACATCTAACCACACAGGAATAACAGCCTTACCTTCATCCAGGAATGCGATCGCACTCTTCCTGTCAAATTCTACTAGAGAAAGCGACTCATTCTGTGCTGATAACAACAACATAAACCGCTTACCCTTACCTGAAATAAACAACTCCGGCTCTTGTGCCTTCAGCCTTTTCAGGGTTTCACAGGCAATATCA
>PWQB01000813.1 GCA_003556955.1 Nostocaceae cyanobacterium CSSed10_463m | reverse complement strand
TGTTGACCACATTCGTAATATTATGACCAGTCCCACGGCTGGTATAGATCCCCAGGAACTAATTGATACTCGTCCCTTGATTCAAGACTGGGAAAACTATATCGCCGCACATCCCCACCTCTCAGGACTATCGGCAAAATTTAGTATTTGCTTTGATGGTGGTGGTACAATTTCGATGTGCGATCGCCTCAACGATATCATGTTTACTGCTGTCTTAATTGATGGTAGAGTTTATTTTCGTCTATATTTGAGCGTCGGTGTCACCGGAAAACCACCCATTGATATGGGAATTGTCTTATTACCAGAGTTATGTTTACGAGTTTGCGGTGCTTTGGCTGATGTTTATCTCCATCATACTGATCCTTCCAGTCGGCGCAAGTTGCGTTTGCGAGAGTTGTTAAATAATTTAGGTTGTGAACTTTATCTGCAAGAAGTTGAACAACGTCTAGGTTTTAAACTCACCCGCCATCATCAGATGGACAACACCAGTTCTCCAGAATTGTCTCCTCTCGTGGTCGAAACCAGCTTAAATTCTCACTATCGACATATAGGGGTTCATCCCCAACGTCAGCCAGGCTTATTTTATATTGGTGTGGTTTTACCTTTAGGTAGGCTAGAAAGTCAGCAACTCCGGGGTTTAGCTGATTTAGCTGAAAAATTTGGTAGCGGGACGCTAAGGTTAACTCCTTGGCAAAATTTACTACTGACAGATATTCCACAGCGATCGCTTACCGATGTCAAAAGTGAAATTGCTGCTTTAAAATTAGATACTTCAGCCAGTAATATCAATAGTGCATTAGTTGCCTGTTCTGGGAATAAAGGTTGTGCAGCTTCGGCCACAGATACTAAAGGTGATGCTTTAGCATTAGCAAAGTACCTTGAAACTCATGTTAGTCTGAATCACCCAGTTCATATTCACTTTAGTGGCTGCGAAAAATCTTGCGCCCAGCATAGTTATAGTGATATTACCTTGCTTGGTGTCAGTCTAGAATCAGGAAATGGAACTTTGGCAGCATATCATATTTATGTTGGTGGAGGTGACAGCAGCCAAAAATTTGGTCGTCAACTTTATCAATATGTGACTGTGGCTGAACTACCTGTATTGTTACGGCAGATGTTACAAGTGTATAAAATCAAATGCCGAAATCCTGATGAATCCTTTGGAGAATTTGTTAATCGATATGAAACTGCCCAATTGCAACTGTTATTCTCCCCAGTTAAGATAGGGTGATTTTGAAATCCCCAGTCCCTAGCCCCTAATCACAATTCACAATTCACAATTCACTATTTTCCCATGTCTGACTACATCCGAGATGCTAACGAAATTTACAGTAAATCCTTTGCCATCATCAGATCCGAAGCCAACCTGGATGTGTTGCCGCCAGATGTAGCAAAAGTTGCTGTACGCATGATTCATGCCTGTGGAATGACTGATATCGTTACGGACTTGGGTTATTCATCCACGGCGGTGCAAGCTGGACGCGCAGCACTAGAAGGAGGTGCGCCGATTTTGTGTGATTGCCGCATGGTTGCCGAAGGTATTACTAGGAAAAGACTACCCGCAAACAACCAAGTTATTTGCACCCTCTATGACGTAGAAGTGCCAGCTTTAGCTAAACGTTTAGGTAATACGAGATCAGCTGCTGCCGTGGAATTGTGGAGATTGCACCTAGAAGGGGCAGTGGTAGCCGTTGGTAATGCACCTACAGCACTATTTCGGCTGTTAGAAATGCTGGAAGAAGGAGTGCTGAAACCGGCACTGATTTTAGGTTTCCCCGTGGGATTTGTGGGTGCAGAAGAGTCAAAAGCAGCACTAGCAGCAAATAGCAAAGGTGTACCATATTTAACTTTACATGGTCGGCGTGGTGGCAGTGCGATCGCCGCCGCAGCCGTTAATGCCTTAGCAACAGAGGAAGAATAATCATGCAAACCAAAGGCCGTCTTTATGGAGTTGGTGTTGGACCAGGTGATCCAGAACTATTGACATTGAAAGCACTGCGACTATTACAAGCTGCCCCTGTGGTTGCTTATCAGTCAGCAGTAGATAAAGACAGTATAGCGCGAGCGATCGTCTCCCAATATCTCACCGGGAATCAAATCGAGGTACTGTTTCACCTTCCCCGCGCCTTAGAACCAGAAACGGCCAATTTGATTTATGACAAAGAAGTTGAACCAATAGCCGAACATTTAGCCGCAGGACGGGATGTAGTGGTGTTGTGTGAAGGTGACCCGTTTTTCTACGGTTCTTTTATGTATGTTTTCACCCGGTTATCTGAACACTACCAAACGGAAGTTGTACCAGGAGTTTCCTCACTTATGGCTTGTCCTGTAGCCTTGGGTGTACCATTCACCTATTACAACGATATTATGACCGTTTTACCTGCCCCCATGCCCGCAGAAGAATTAATCACACACCTACTCAAAACCGATGCGGCGGCAATTATGAAACTCGGTCGCCACTTTAGCAAGGTGCGAGATATTTTACATCAAATAGGGTTAGCATCACGGGCATTATATATTGAACGGGCAACAATGGCAGAACAAAGAATTGTACCCCTGGATGAAGTTGATCCCGATCAAGTTCCCTATTTTTCCATGATTGTCATCCCCACCAAAAATCGATTATAGACTTACCAAAAAGTTCTGCTGATGGTGCGAATTTATCCAAGAAAGATTAAACTCTTAGTAGCAAATCATCTGTGTCTATCTGTGGTTTAATTTCCTCCAGATATCCCTATGCAAAACCTGTAAATTAAATCATGACAAAGATTACACCTGTCGTTGTGGTACTTGGTGAAAACAGTGTACCCATAGCCCGCCAAATAATCAGCATACTGCCAGGGGCGACATTATACGGTTTAGCAGGTCGTACATCTAACGTTGATGTTACTTTCACAAATTTTGGCGAAACATTGCGGGAGTTGTTCGCAGAGGGAACACCGCTAATTGGTATTTGTGCTGCTGGTATTCTCATCAGAACAATAGCACCCATGCTTTCTAATAAAAAACAGGAACCACCAGTATTAGCTGTAGCTGAAGATGGAAGTGCTGTGGTTCCGCTTTTGGGTGGACTAAATGGCGTGAATGATTTGGCGCGGCGCATTGCTGATGTACTTGATGTTAAACCTGCAATCACTACGACAGGAGATATTCGGTTTCGTACAGCGTTATTATCTCCACCTCCTGGATATCATTTAGCCAATCCAGATGATGCTAAAAAGTTTATCTCAGACTTATTAGCAGGGGCGCAAGTCAAACTGGAAGGTTCAGCGCCTTGGTTGAGTAATAGTCAACTACCGATAGACCCCAAGGGAGATTTGACCATCCAAGTTACAGAACGATTAGTAACTCCCGCACCCAACCGCCTTGTTTATCACCCGGCAACTATAGCGATTGCGCTGAACGCACGCTCCGCGAACGCCATCACTGATACAGTTGATATAGCTTTAGTACAACAGATGTTAGCAGATGCCGAACTTGCCCCCGCATCAGTAGCTGGAATATTTGCACCTATCACTCTAGCCAATAATCCCGTCTTAAAAGCCATTGCTAACGCCTTTAAAGTACCTACACGCTTTTTTACCTCAAATCAAATCAAAGATTTAATATTACAAGGTTATAGCCCTGCCCAATCCATAGTTATTACCGCCACATCTTCATCTCCTTTATCTTCTTCATCTCCCCATTTAGCTGTCGCCATTGCTCCCACACCCATAGATCCCAGCACTATCGGTCAAGCACAGGGGCGGTTAGCAATTATTGGCACTGGGCCAGGTAGTTCTCAATGGATGTCTCCAGAGGTGAAAGAAATTCTCAAATCTGCAACTGATTTAGTGGGTTACAAAACATATATAAATTTAATTGGTTCTCTAGCTGATGGTAAACAACTGCACGAGTCAGACAACCGTGAAGAAATTGCACGGGCAACAATGGCGCTGGATTTGGCAGCACAAGGGCGATATGTCGCCGTAGTGTCTTCTGGTGATCCTGGGATATATGCAATGGCTGCGGCTGTATTTGAGGTCTGCGATCGCTACCCTAAACCGGAATGGGATAGTATAGATATTCATGTTGCTCCAGGGATATCGGCTATGCAAGCGGCTGCGGCGGCTATTGGTGCGCCATTGGGACATGACTTCTGCGCTATTTCCTTGTCTGATATTTTAAAACCCTGGTCAATTATTGAACAACGAATTGCTGGGGCTGCTGAAGCTGATTTTGCGATCGCCTTTTATAATCCTGTATCCAAAGAGCGTATTTGGCAACTAGCAGCAGCGAAAAATATTTTGCTGCAATATAGAACACCAGAAACCCCAGTAGTATTAGCCAGAAATCTTGGCAGACCAGGACAAGTGGTGAAGGTAATCAAACTAAACGAATTAACACCAAATTCAGCCGATATGCGGACAGTTATTTTAATTGGTTCCAGCCAAACCCGAACAATTCAGCGCAGTGATGGCAGCATCTCAGTTTATACACCAAGACGTTACACTAAACAATAAGTATAAAGAAAGGCTTCTAGTCTGCGGGTGTTAATATACAGCCGATATCTTGTAGCATGATCAAAACAGCCAAAACTTCTTTTTAAGAAATATTATGATCAGCAAATTAACCAACCTCAAACAAGAACTAATTTCTCTTTCTGAAGCCAGTGATATCGGATTTAACTATACTCAAACAGCCAAAGAACAAATCGAAACATTAGCAGCATCTCTTGAAACTTTAAATCCCACAAATGAACCGACAAACAAAATGGATTTAGTTCAAGGTCGCTGGCGGCTGTTGTATAGCACCTTTGGATTAGAACGGGAAACGACTTTGCAACGTCTTTCTTTTGGCAAACTACCGAATGTGAAAGTAAATGTCACTGGGATTTTTCAAGAAGTTGATACTGTTGCTCATGGATACAATAACCTGATTGAATTTACTGCTGCTTCTGGTGTCCATGGTACTGCTTTAGTTCTGGGAAGCTATACAGTTGAAAGTTCTCAGCGTCTCAATGTTGATTTCTGGGGAACATCTGTCAAAAGTAGCGGCAATAATTTAAGCGACTCAGCTTTGCGTCACGCTTTAGGAATCGATAGCAATTCACCTTTAAAATCAGATTTATCCTTTAATGGTTGGGTTGACATTACCTATTTAGATGATAACTTTCGACTTGTGCGTGGTAATCAGAAAAATTTGTATGTCCTGCTGCGCGAGGATTAATTAATAAACAGGATTTTGGTTTTTTTAAATACTTGCTAAACAGTCAATTCCCAACCCTTAAATAGGGAATTTGTTCTTCTCAAACTAAAACCCCTTAGCTATCATAATAGCTAAGGGGTTTTATGTAAAATATAAACCTGGCATCGAGCTATTTTTGCGTAGGGCTACCCCTAAACTATCGTCGCCGCAGCAGCGTTTCACCTCTGAGTTCGGGAAGGGATCAGT
>PWQB01000835.1 GCA_003556955.1 Nostocaceae cyanobacterium CSSed10_463m | reverse complement strand
TAATCTCAAAATTATCTAATGGTTCTCTATATTGTTTAATCCAATTTTTTAATTGCTGTATAAATAATCTTGTCCGTCCCGCCATTTTTGCGTAACGTTGAATTAATTTCAGAATTATTCCTGGGAATTTAACTTTTGTAAGGAAAGTCAATGCTTCATCAAATACTTCTGTTCCCAAATTACCCAATCTCGTCATAATTAATCTCTTGACTTTTTCGATAATTTCTTGGGTTTGTTTACGCTGATAAGGTTCCAGCATCTGCAATGCTTGATGTAATTGACCAATTTCATCTGGTGTTAATCGGGCTAGTATATGAGGTTGTTTTTTCGGTTCTTGCTGTATTTCTGGTTGTGGAGATGGATTAACTGCTAAGTTTTGCTGATTTTCAGCAGGTACGACAGATAACAACGGTTCTTGTTCTTCTGATGCTTGGGGAATATCTGGAGTCAGTTCAATTTGGTTAATTGCTTTTTCCGTCCGTATATCTCCAGAAATCACAGACATTATCTCCGGTAGATATTCATCCATTGTGGCTATATTGGCGTAAACCAACTGTTTGATGAGCGCAAAACTCAGTCTGTCACCTTCTACATCAATACTGGTTTTGTAGCGAATTTCGCCATCGTTAAAGTCCATTTCAAAGTTGCCAATCACTATACCAAAATTAGCTCTTGTAATGAACTCAGCTATAGCCATGCGCTGAGATTCTGGAGCATTTTGGGGACAAATTGAATAAAAAACAAATCGTTCTTGTTCTTCTCTAGCTGCGGCGTAACAGTCCCATTTACCATTTTCGCCTTGAAATCCTAGACGCAAGGCTAGTTTTCCTTGAATTTTGGTGAATGGCCAATCGTCTTGGGTGAAGAAGTTAACTAGGGCTTGAAAAATTGGTTGTGTCGAAGTGTTATCTTCTGGGGTATCTTGGATTAATTCTTGGAAGAAGTTAGATATTACCCCGATAGTTTCATTAGCGAATTCCTTAGCACTAATGTTCAGACTATCACTGACTAAATCTTGGAAGAAGTTGGTGATACCCTCAGATATTTGTTCACTGGAAGCTGCTTCTCCTGTAAGGGTTTGGGGACTAACATAAGACCAAAATGTACGATAGCCTGTTTCACCTGATTCCTGCTGCTGTTTGACTGATAAGGCTAACCAATTTTCTGTAGATAGTAGGGAGTATGGAGATTTGGGATTTTCAAATAGTTCGTTAGCTTTCTGTGTTTCAGATGTTAATTCAGGCTGTTGTTGGCTGAGGTTCAAAAGGTAGGCTGCTGCTTCATCAGCGTTGGTGGCATTTTCTAGTAAGAAGGGGAGTAAGTCGGGTTTGAGAATGGCTTCAATTTGGATGTCGGGTGAGGGTTGGAAATCACCGTTTGTAAGAGGTGTGCGTACTTCGGGTTTCAGGTTGAATAAGACTTCGGTTTCGATACGTTGGTAGAGTTCAGGAGTAACTTGGAAGGTGAAACGACACTCGATGATTTGCTTATCTTGTTTGATCAGGGTTAGGGTGACGGCACGAACGGTTAAGGGAGATTGGGAGGAGTCATGTAGGGTTAGTTCAGTGTTTATTTGATGATTTTCTATTCTAGCGATCACGTACATATATGGTTATTTGACAATTGATAATTTTGCTTAACCCACACCTGATCTTCGTGCTTAAAGCCTGCGTCTGTTAGTATAGTAATACTTTTAGTATTTAATTTATTTCCTTGCAAATCTAACTCAACTAGTTGACTAAGAAGCGGAGATTGAACCAAGGCGATTATACCTTCATGTCCAATTCTAGTAAAAGCTAAACTCAAGCGTTCTAAGTGATTTATATGGGAAGATTGGGCAAGTTCTAATGCTTCCTTATCACCAATAGGATTACCACTAATATCTAGATAGGTCAGAGCAGAGAAATTAGGCGATTGAGCCAATGCTTGAATGCCTGATAAACCGATTACATTTTCACTGAGATTTAAGAAGGTCAAATCCTTGAGATAAAGAGATTGGGATAATGCAGTGATCCCATCATTACCAATTTTATTTTTATCGATTACTAATTTTGTTAATTTGGAGAGACTCGGCGATTGAGCAAAGGCTTCTATGCCTTTACTGCCAATATGATTTTCTCCTAATTCTAAATAGGTTAAATTCTTCAAATAGGACGATTGAGCTAAAAATATTGCTCCTTCATCACTAATATTATTGACCGCTAAATTTAATTGACTCAAATTAGCTATATAGGGCAATTTAGCAAGAATTGCAACTCCTTCATCACCAATATTATAGGCGAGTAAGTTGATGTCTCTAACCACTTTCAATCGTGGGTTTGCATTGGTGAGAATGTCTTGAAGCCAATACCAAGGCGAAGTACGCTGATAATCTTCCCAACTTACTAAATGCTGTTCGGTATAGTTAAGTGCTTCATCTAGTCCCTCATCTTCAGTCCAAATTTTCAGTAGAGTACATAAAGCTTCCCAATTTTGTTGACTAGATTCTTGCTCTAAAATTGTTTTTAGTTCAGTCCATTTGTCATCCATCCCTAAATCTTCCTCAACGTATACGTCGTTTAAAACGATAGTATATCTCTCTTATTCTGCCAAATATTCAGCTAATTGTTCCGGTGGTGTTGGTTCTCTAAACTTCCGAACTTCGAGCAAATTTCCTAATGTTTCTAGTTCAATGCCATCCCGATAACTCCAGCTATCTAGCCCTGTATCTAGGGTTGTTTTGTTACGATCTATGTGATATTTGGAGACAATTTTTAAACCCCCGTCTTTCTGAGCAACATACAGGTTAAGAATATAGTGTGCCTGATTGTTGTTTCTCGCACGGAAATTCTGACCAACATAGCAACGATACAGTTTCCCAAGACTAGGATGTTCATATTCTTTAATCTGAAAGAGAATTCTGGGGGTAAGGGATTGTTCGACACTTTGCTTTCCTAGCTCAAACCATTCTTCATCAGGAGGATTAGGACGATTTAGCATAGAGGGAATATCAGGTTCGTAATAGGCTTCTAATTCAGCAACTTTGGCTTGAAATATTGCCTCATCTCGTTCAGTGTATTGGGAAACTAATGCCTGATACTCTTTTTCAATGAATGCTTTGATAAACTCAACTGCTACTTCAATCATAGGGACTAATTTCTAAATTTTAGATTGATCTGAAAATTAATTGTAGCTTAATCCCAGCCAAACATCGGCATTGATGGAGATAGAAATAGGAATTTTTCCTCCTGGAGTAGTTAATATGGCAAGATATTGAACTTTTAGACAGCGTTTAAGGTCTGTCTTAGTTTCTCGTTTGTGTGCTTGCAAATAGGTGTCTAGTTGTTTTTTAATGTCCACCTCTGCCACATTTTTGTATTGGTCTAATTTGGTTGCTTTTTTAGCAATTTCTGCTTTAATAGCTGCTATTGCTTCTGCTCCTTTAAATTCTCCATAGGTGACATCAACCTTTAATTCCATTTCAGAAGCACCGTTATCACTAAAAGCATCTGCTATTTGTTCTTCAGCCCCATACATTACTTTTTGGTTGTAGTGGTCGCTAGTGCTTATGGTATTGTAAGACCTAGCCTGACCGGGACCGCAAAACCAGTCAGCAATTAGATGTGAGCGATTGAGGTTCATATTAGGCGCATGGGTGGGAATATTTTCCAACTTCCCACGTTGTCCTGATAAGCCCATCATCCCTTTAAGTTTTAGGTTTTTGCCGATCGCTGTGGTAGTTAAATTATCTTTTCCTAACGTCACCTCGAATTTTGCACCTTGATGTCCTTCATATTGGTATATGTTAGAGCCGTCCTGTGTTACTTTTTTCAATTTGAAGTTTTTCGGTTTAAAAAGGTCATGTTCAGGGGTAGAAGTTGCCTTGGATAGAGATGCGATAAAGGCGGCTTTTAATGCTGCTGTCGCTTCTTGTTTCTTACTCTTATCGAAAATCTGGTTTTGAAGTGCAGTAAGTGCTAGTCCGTAAGGTTCTTTTCCCTCGTGTATATATTGTTTGCGACTTTTTAGCGAAGCATTATATTCTTTAATTTTTTTATTTGTATCTGCGTCTTCAAGTATTTGCAATGCTTGAACATGGGCTACTTTTCCAAATTCGTGGTTTTGGAGAAGAGGTTTTTTATAGATTTCACTCCCTTCAACTTCTACTTTTAGTTTTGCCCAATTTCCTTTTTGTCGTTTGGATGCAATTAATTTTTTGATATCTTTCTGAGCATCAGGATCACATTTTTCTAAGCCTTTTTGGATATTCTCTGAGTCGTCTTGGTCTGTGGGAAATTTGCGCTTACCCGTGTTTCCTTCGGGATTAATTTTAGCCTCAATATGATATGAATTGTCTTTATTTTTCACAAGCTTTGCTGATTTGAGTCGATACTTAGATTGCAACTTGGGCATTTTTGCCTTCACATTGTCGGGAGTAGCACCTTTTTCCTCCATGATCTTCTCAGCATCGACTACAGCATTGTGAACGTCAGCTTTCTTCTGCTGCATTGTGCGCTCATCAGGTTTCCCCTGCTTTCCGTCCTTACCCTTCCCACCCTTAAATAACTTCTTCGCCTTCAATAGCAACTTGTCGATCGCCTGATCAATCCGCTCCCGAATCTTCTCAACAATAGCCTGAACCTTCTTCGCCAAATTCCCCACACCCAGCAACGAAGCCAAGAAACTAATCACCACAGGTAAAGACTTCGCCAAAGCATCTTCCACCAACTTAGCCGCACCACCCACAGCACCAGAAGCAATAGCCGTTACCGCATCTATAATAGAATTCACCAAATCCATAATTTGGCTACCACTATTGATGAAAAACATCACAATATCGTAAATAGCCATCGCCGCCTTCACAAACGCCGAAGCAGGATTTAACAACCCAATAATCCATTTCACCCCAGCAGTAATTACCTGAGTAATTACCATGTCCTTAATCTGTGCGATTACCGTCTCTTTCAGGTCAGTGAAATCTGCCTTTACGTGTTCCCACATCCCCATGAAATCGCCACTCATCAGCATGGGTAAGATTTCTGAACCTTTTTCCATCCCCGCCATCACAGGCTCACCGAACAGCTTCACCCCTTTCGTGCGAATGTAGTTCCAACTCAGTCCCAACATCTGAGTCACTAAACTAAATATTCCTGGTAAGCTGAAAATATCTTCTGGTAACTGGATACCCATTGCACCGCAGGCTCCCGTTAACCAACCTATTAAACCAGTTTTTAGGTGCGTCTCAATTTTGCCGGCAAAGTTTTCAAACCCTTGCCTCAGCCCACTCACCAGGTTGCCTAAAAAACCAATGGGATCTTTAATAATTGAGCCGACAGCACTAGCGGCCTTAGCCAAAACCCCCAGCAGCATATCTTTGAGTTTATTAATACTCTCAATAGCTCCCGCCATAGCATCAAAAGCTTGAGCAAACCAAGGCTGATTTGATGCCTTCATCTCCTGAATTTGGCTATCAAGTT
>PWQB01000615.1 GCA_003556955.1 Nostocaceae cyanobacterium CSSed10_463m | reverse complement strand
ATTCTTGTAAATGTGCGGCAATTTCTGGTTTATTTTGTAAAGCGGGTAATGTGTCGATAAACCGAAATAGTTGCACCCTTAAACCAGGATTACTCATTGCCCAAGCTAGTAATTTATCATCCCAGCGCATTTGATCGCGCAAGGAACCTAAAAACGAGCGATTTTCTTGGGTAGCTGAGAGAAGCTGTTTAGCAATTTCTTGAGTTTTAGCTTCGTAGGTGCTGGTTTTTACTTGTAATACCACTGATAACTCCTTATTGAGAGATTGGGTAATGGTTGGTACGGGCGGGTTTAATAATATCCTCTCTATAAACCCGCCCCTACAGAGGATTGGGGATTGGTTGGTAAGGGCGGGTTTAATAATATTGTGGGGTGGGCATCCTGCCCGCCTTCTTCCTTGAATGATATCTATGAACTCGCCCCTACAGGAGATTAGGAATTGGGGATTGAGTTATGGTAACAGAAGTTTCCCCCCTGCACCCCTGCTTCTTCATTTTGTGGAATATAAAATAATAAATTTTGTTTCCAGATAATTTTTATACCGAGTAAAACAGTATTACAATTTGACTGTAAAGTAACCAACACCAATCTGTATACCTCTGATAGAAGTATTTTTCATTGTGGTTAAATTTGGATTTGGGGAAAATTGGCCTTTAGTGATGGTGGTAAGTGTGATTGCTTACTTGGGTGGTTGTACAAACCAACCCACAAATGCACAACTGGAAGTATGGCGTAAAGAAGCTAGCGATCGCAATGCTGAAATTGTGGCAGAAAAAGCTCAAAATAACCAGCAGCGTGAGTGGAATTTAGTTATACAAGGTCAGACAGCAACAGGAAACACGGAAACATTAAATTGGTCACAGTTGCAGGATTTAGCTACCGTTAATATTAATACTGTTGATGGCAATAACATTGTCAATCCTCAAAAGATATTTCAATTCACAGGTATTTCAGTAAGTTCACTCATCCAAAGCCTTGGTATTCCAAATTACATTACGGAAATTACTTTTGTCTGTTATGACGCTTATAAGGTGACGGTCAGAGTCGAAGATTTACTTAAGTATCCCATTATTTTAGCAGTTGCCAAGGATGGTCAACCAATTCCCCGTGAGCAAGGTGGACCGATTTATTTAATTTTTCCCTATACCCAGCATCCAGAAATTAGAAAAAAGTATGATGAAGGGATGTGGGCATTTTATGTAACTCATGTCATATTTGGTACGGAAACAGCCAAAGTAAGTATAGGCAATAGTGAACTAAATTTAGCCGATTTAGATCAATTACCCCAAGTTAACCTGACGCAAAGGGTTGGTTATCGGGTGTGGTGGCCGAGTGGTCAAGTTAAATTACATGGTGTGAGACTGCAAGATGCTCTCTCTTTCGCTGATGTCAACTTAAATATCATGAGTTCCGTCATCGTGCGTGGTAAACCCAATGTTTACCGCAGAAATTCCGAACCAATAAAATTAGCCACCGAGGATATACTGAAATGTGATATCCTGCTAGTTACTAGGTGGGGTGAGGACAGACAACGGATTCCAGCGAAAATGGGGGGTCCAGTGACTTTAGCCTTTGGTGATGATTGTCCCAGCCGAACTAAGAATCAGCGATGGGTGACTTTTGTAGAAGAGTTAGTTCCACGACTATGAAAATATTAGCTTTTCGTTCTATTCGCACTCAGATCATGACTTCAACTACTTTGCTGATTCTGGGTTTGATTGCTGCTATAGTTACAGTCTGGGCAAAAAGTGACAGCACTCTCTACCGTCAAGAAAAGTTAAATGACGCAAAAATTACGGCTAGAGTTTTAAGTTCTACATACTCTAATGAATTATCTGAAGAGAATTGGAGTCAAATTCGCATAAATTTACATCTTTTAATGCAAGAAAATCAAGATGTCGTCTATGTTTTTGTCTCGGATAACCGTCTTGATAATCAAATCGTTGCTGGTTCTCCTCAAGAATTTGTCAATCAATATATTCCTGATATAGTACCTTTAAATGTCACCAAACAAGCTATATATTCTTCTAATATTCAGGCTCTTGTATCAGAAACATTTCTGCTCACAGATGTTTACTTTGGAGAAAAGCTGAGAGGTAAACGTGGTGAACGTGTGATTGAAGTAGCTTCTGATGTTTTGGGATTAAGTCAACAAAAACTCGGCACTTTACGCATAGGTATATCTTTAAAAAGGGTAGATATTGCCGTTAGAAATGCAGTGAATAAAGCTTTAATGGTAGGTTTTCTCGGACTTAACATTGGGTTAATCTGTGCATATATTTTAGCACATCAATTGAGTGACCCAGTGCGGCGTTTACAGATGAGCGTTGCTAAAATTGCCAATGGAGATTTGCAACATCGCGCCGATATCTATCATCGTGGAGATGAAATTGGTGCATTAGCAATTTCGGTAAATGAAATGTCACGCGCCTTGCAAATATCATTTAGCAAATTACAAAAAACATTAGAATCATTTGAGAGATTTGTCCCAGATAAATTTGTTTCAGTCATCTCTCCTCAAGGAATAGAAAAAATTGAAGTCGGTATGGCTGCGATGCAGAAAATGACCATTCTATTCTGTGATATTCGTAGTTATACTTCTATGTCAGAAGCTATGAAACCAATGGAAATTTTTTTATTTTTAAATGACTATTTAGCTTGTATGGGAAAAGCTATTGATGAATCTGGTGGTTTTATTGATAAATATATAGGTGATGCAATTATGGCGCTGTTTGATGACCAAGCCACTGATGGCGCACTCAAAGCCGCTATTTTAATGCAACAGTCTCTAGATCAATTTAATTATGTGCGATCGCAACAAGGTTTACCAGAAATTGCCGTAGGTATTGGCATTCATCGGGGTGAGGTGGTCATGGGTACGGTAGGATTTACTTGTCGCATTGATTCTACAGTCGTCGGTGATGCGGTAAATATCGCCTCACGGGTTGAAAGTATCACTAAATACTATAACTGTGGAATTTTGGTCACTGATGCCGTGGTTTTGAGTTTATCTCAGCCAGAGTTATTTTCACTGACATTGGTAGATGAATCTGTGAAATTAAGAGGTAAAGATGAAGCGATCGCAATTTATCAAGTTCAGGATAAAATTTTAGATGTCAAATCTTGAAGGAAAAGTAACTTTAGTCACAGGTGCTACACGAGGTATTGGCAAAGGCATCGCTATTGGACTGGGTGAAGTCGGGGCAACTGTGTATATTACCGGACGGACATTAGATAACTCTGATACAGGTAGTGAACTATCAGGAAGTCTCAATGATACCAAAATCGCCGTAGAACAAGCCGGTGGTATCTGTATTCCCGTTCAGGTAGATCATAGCAACGATCAAGAGGTGCGATCGCTGTTTGAACGCATCCAAGACGAGCAAAATGGACAACTAGATTTATTAGTTAATAACGTATTCTCAGGAGTCCAAGCAATCAGTAATAGTCAAGGACAGACTTTTTGGGAATGTGAACCCAGCCTTTGGGATGCTAGTAACAACGTCGGTTTGCGTAGTCATTATGTTGCCAGCATTTATGCTGCCAGAATCATGGTCAAACGTCAACAGGGATTAATTTGTACCATTTCCTCATGGGGTGGGATGTCGCAAATTTTCAGTGCTGCCTACGGTGCTGGTAAAGCTGCTTGTGACCGATTAGCGGCTGATATGTCAGTAGAACTCAAACCCCATAACGTAGCTTCTGTGTCTATTTGGCCAGGTATTGTAGGTACTGAGCAAATTTCCAGTTTAGCAGATAAAGTTGTAGCAGAAAATACTTCTGACCCAAAAGACTCAATTTTTGCAAACCGCTATAACTGGGAAACTCCCTTATTTACAGGAAGAGTCATTGCAGCCCTCACAGGTGATACCAACGTCATGCGCCGCACCGGAAAAGTGCAGATTGTCGCCGAACTAGCCCAACAATATGGAATTGTAGATCAAGAAGGTAATCTTCCGGCATCGCTCCGTTCCCTAAAATTTCTCATCCCAGCAGCCTTACCCGCACTGAGAACATACTCATCCCTGATCCCAGATATCAAAGTACCGTGGTCATTGCTACTGCTAACAACACTCAAATCACCCCAGATATAACAAAAATAATCTCAATCGTTCCCAAAAATTGATTTTTTATACAAAAAACTTGTATAAATATTGATACATTTTGGCACAGAAATATCATGACCAAGCTAGATCAAGCCGTTGTATTAATCACTGGTGCATCTGGTGGATTTGGACAAGAACTAACCCGACAGTTATTACAAGCCGGTAGCCGACTGATATTAACTGATTTGGATGAAACTGTCTTGTGTGAACAAGTTCAAGCAATTCAACACCAAGTCACAACCGGGGATGTACTGGCTTGCCTAGCGGTTGATCTCTCCACCAGAGAAGGTTGCGAAATCCTGTATCATCAGGTGAAAGCGCTGAATATCCCCGTAGATATATTAATTAACAATGCTGGGATTTCAGTCTTTGGTTTCACGGACGAAATTCCGGATGAGAAATGGGAACGTCTCATGCAAATCAACCTGTTAGCACCGATGCGATTAAGTAGTTTATTTGCTACTGATATGATTGCTCGTCAACAGGGTCACATCGTTAATATTTCATCCTTAGCCGGTTGGTGGGCCTCACCTGGATTAACTCATTACGCAGCGAGTAAATTTGGTTTGCGTGGGTTCAGTGAAGGATTGTTCCATGAAGTTAAAGACTACAATATCAAAGTCACGGCTGTTTATCCATTTTTTAGCCGTACCCCAATTCTCGACTGTGAAAAGTTTGGCATTTTAAGCAAAAGTAACCTTGACCTTACGTATAAAATAGCAACTGACCCTGCTCAGGTAATGCGCGCTACCATTAAAGGAATTATTCATAACAAACTCCATATCTTTCCCGATGCGACAGCTCAAAAAGCCCATCTTCTTAAACGATATTTGCCTCAAATCACAAACTTGATTAATGATGTATTCGTGAGGAAATCGAAAGGTGGTCAAAGTAAGTAACTCCATTGACACTCCCCGGCGTGAACGCACGGGGATTCTTGGATCTAAGACATAACTTGCTCATGCAGGTTTTCACCAACATGAGTAGAGGTTTCATCTCCCCAAGCGTTGCTTGCGTCTAGCGCAAAGGTTCCGGTATGCCCTACCGTACCCAATCCTCGACTAAGGATGATTCTGGCTGCGTTTTCATCTCTATCCATCACACAACCACATTTACAAACGTGTGTCCTAGTGGATAGCGTTTTTTTGACAATTTCACCGCAACTAGAGCATTCTTGGCTACTGTATTGCGGATTAACCGCCACCGTGACGCGTTTAAATACCTTACCAAAATATTCAATCCAGACACGGAACTGATACCAAGATGCGTCATTAATAGACTTAGCAAGACAATGATTTTTCACCAGATTTTTAATCCTCAAATCTATGCGCTACGCGCACGCTACGCGAACATAGGCTATCAAGTCGT